>JBBSHP010000217.1:0-7220 GCA_038232555.1 Bryobacterales bacterium | reverse complement strand
GTCGCAGTGACGATGTAATTGGTGTTTCCATTGGGAGTAACCACTACATTCCCGCTCATCCCCACGTTGCCAACGCCGTTGTCGATGGAGACGGTGGTCGCGTTCAAGGCCGAGAAGAACAGGGTGGATGACTCACCCTGCATGATGGTCATCGGGCTGGCCGTGCAAGCCAGGAAGCTGGGCTGAGTTTGGCGGACCACCACTGAGACAGTGGATGTATCCGAGCCATTGGCGTTCGCCGCCGTTAACGTATACGTGGTGGTGGCGGTAGGAGTGACGGTAACTGTGCCATTGGTCGCATTAACTCTTCCGATGTTGGGCGTAATCGTGACCGTGTCGGCATTCTGCACGCTCCAGGAGAGGGTGGACGGCTGACCGGCATCCACGGTGGTTGGGTTCGCGATGAAGAACAGGATCTGCACTTTCGAAGGCGTCGTGGTAGAGACGCGAGTGCGAGCGGAAGCTTGTTGTCCGTCGGTGTTGCGCACGGTCAAGCGGAAACTGTAGGTTTGGCCGGCAGCCGCTGTGAAAGTAGCAATGGCCTGATTCGCACCGGAGATAGAAACAGTGGGGCCCGCCTCCTGCACCCATTGATACGTCAGCGCCTGGCCATTTGGATCGCGTGAAGCGGAGCCATTGAGGGTGATCGAGCCCGCCGGAACTCCAATCTGATCGGGCCCAGCGTCTGCGATGGGGGGCGACACACCGTCGCGAATACGGCGCTCCAGGATTTCGTACCGGACGCGCGGCACTTCCATGGGAATAGCGTGATTGGCAGTCAAATAGTCGCGGGGCCGCATGAAGTTCCCGAACTGGAATCCAACCACAGCACGCCCATTGTTGTCCCGGCCGATGAGAGTCTCGTTCATACCGCCTTCGACGGTAAACGCGAAGCGGTTGCTGAACGGGAAGACGAAACGCACAGTGCCACCGGGACGGTCCGCATGACCGTAGGCGCGGAGATAGCCAAGATTTGCCTGCACGTAATTGTTCCGCCAAAGCGCAAAGGTGCCTTGCGCTCCGACCTGATCGACGATGCTGAGGTAGCGCTCAACCAGAAGATTGGGCGCGATAGAGCCATCGCTTAACACGGCACTGCGCCGGTCGAGGATGGCGTTATTGAGAAAGCCCTTGGTCCCGAACAGGCCGACCTTACCAAAGCTGAAAATATAGTCAAACACCGCAGCGCCCTGCGCCAGGGTTCCGGTATTCCCCGCCCCTCTGAGGCTGACGGTTTTGAAGCTTCCGAACAGACCGCCCTGGAACCTGCCAAGGCGATTGACGAGGCCGATGTCGGCCTGACCTTCCTTCTGGTTCCGGAAGTACATGTACTCGCCTTGAATCTGAACCGCGAAGTGGTCCTTAAACGGGGCGAAGAAGCGGCCACTGCCGGTGAAGGTGAGATCCCGGTGATCGTCCGCTCCGATATTCAGACCCAGCAGCGAGAATCGCGGATCGCGGAATTTCTCGAGCCGGGTATCCACCACCTGGGCGGTCTGCGCTTCCGAGAGAGGCTTGGGAAGGGCGCCAATCTTATCTTCCAGTCCGGCTTCTTTGCTTTTCAGATCGGCCAACTCCTGCTTCAGGCCGGCGTTTTGATCCGCCATATTCTTCAACAGGGAGGAAATCTCGTCCAGGCGCTTCAAGATATCTTCACAGCACTTATTGGGACCTGTGTCCGCGGAAGGAGCGATGGCTGCGATGGCCTCGCCGACCCCACCAGCACTTACAGTTTTGCCGTTCTGATCCGTTACAGTAAGTACGACACGGCGGTTCATCCAGCGCGCTACGTCTGTTTTGCTATATCCGCGCTTAAACCCTTGCACCTCGGGGTTGGTTTTGCCACGAGTGGAAACGTCAATCTGGCTGCCGGTGGCTCCGTATTTCACGAGGAAGTCCTTGACCATATTGGCGCGCGCCAGTCCCAGCTTTTCGTTGTAGCGGCCAGAGCCTAGATTGTCGGTGTTGCCTTCGACCTTAACGTGGTATCCGGTGTTCTTATGCAGCAAGTCCGCTAAACGGAGCAGGCTGGGGTATCCGTCCGACAACACGGACGAGTTGAACTCGAAGTTGATCTCTTCCCAATCGTCCTTGGAAGCCTGGGTTGTTAAACCCTGCCCCCAAACACTTCCGATAAAACCCGACAACACCACTAACCCCGCGAACTTGCGCAACATTACTCGACTCCCCCTGTGTGAGACACCATGTGTTCAGAACCCTCGAACCAAAATGAAAAACCCAAAATGTACTAGTACAACATACAGTGCAATTCTACACTAACTTTTACAAAAGGCTTCAATTTTGTTTCCCAGATCATAATCGGCAAGTGACAGGCTATTCAGTAGGAGGATGACCTTTGGGCGGCGCGGGAAAGGGCAATGTGTCGGGTATTACTCTTACGCCACTAGTGAACTTGAACGGATACTTACCCGAACTGGGATACGTAATCTCCACGAAGTAAGCCGTGTAGCCCTGGGCCGGCTTCGCGACCTTACCCACATAGAGTCCGCCGCCCTGGTCGTCCAGCACCGAACTGGTATAGGCCTTGCCAATGGTGTCCAGACGAAAATCGCGCGCTTTGGGGTTAGTGGCCTGCCATAACTTTACTTCCGCCGGCTTGGTTCCAGCTTTCATCTGAATTGACCCGTCCTTCTCAAACTTCCATGAGTATTTCGGCCGGGGTGTGCCGTTGACGACCGATTCATAGAATGCCTGCATGGTCTCGCGTGCGTCCGAGGCGCGCAGGGAGTGATTGGTGTTGGGAACGTAGCGCAAATGCTTCTCCCCTTTCAGATCGCCGAAGTAAAACTGGGAGGAGTCCGGCAGGAAGTACTGATCGCCCGCGGCATTGATTATCAGCTTGGGCAGGGTGAGGCGATCGCGATAAGAATAGGGCTCTTCGATTTTCAGCAACTCGCGATATCTGGGAGTGCCGGACCACTGCATGGTGCCCATATCCTCATAGTCCTTGACGGCCGGAGAATAGAATCCATAGGCGCGATAGTGGTGCTCGAAACTGAGTTCCATGTTGAGCAGATCGATAACAAACGGAACGATAGCGATCACGCGCTTGTCAACGGCCGCGGTGGTCCAAGTAGTCCAGCCGCGTTTGGATCCCCCTGAAACCAGGAAGCTGCTTACGGCTACACCACCCGCTTCGGGACTTTTGCAGAAAGCGGTAATGGTGTCCAAAGCACGAACGGCGGCCTTGGTCATGGGAAGCCGCAGAGGCCAGGTCTCATCGCCGGTCCTGAGGAATTTATCCCAGGTGAACGCGATGATGGCATCTTCGGAGCGCGGCTTGGTTTCACCGGTGAACGTGAGCGGCTCATTGGGAATGCCGCGCAACTCGCTGGCGACGGTGTGGGTGGCCAGGGCGGCCGAGGTAAGCATCGGATCCGGTTGCGTGGGTGCCTGGTCGGCGACCGACCCACCGGTGAGAAACAGGAACCCGGTAGTGCTGCTCACCTGATCCGGCTTGACGATGGTGAGCCAATGTTTCCAGATAGGCTTATTGACATCCGCGGAGGTGCGCCACTGCTGGGAGGTCATATCGAGCACATAAGTGGTGTAACCCGGGCCAGGAGTGGTGCTGACCAACTCATATTTATAGTTGGAATCCGGTTTGGCGATATAGCGGTCCAGAGCGGTCTCGGCGGCGCAGGAGGAGGCGGCGAAGATGAGAGCAGCGAGAACGGGGGCTGCCACGGGACGGAGTGGGTGGGATGTTTGCATGGTAGAAGTTTAGCGCGGTGCGGCGGGGTGGGCGTGTGCTCCTGGTTTCGAGCGAAGGGAATGGCTCGGCTTCGTTGCACCAGGCGGCGGATAGGGTTGTCCCTTCGAGCTGGTAGATCTAAGTTCCAAGAGGCAGTGCGAGAGTTGAAGTGAAGGGCGCCCGGCGTCCGGTCGATAACGGTATCCTGGCACTAGGAGGACGTAGTTAGGCGGCAGGAAAATGCCGCACGAGCGGACACGAATGAACACGAATGGGGAAAGAGGGATATGGTAGCTTGCCCATGGGTGATCCAGTCTATTTCACGGACCAACCCGGTCTGTTATCTCCCCAAAACGAGTGTCCGAACGTACCGCGTCAAATCGTGGCTCCACTCGCAGAAAAAGCAAGCGTGGCGAGCGCTCCTGAAAAGCGGTTTCCAGAGAGGCGAACATTCGATCCTTGTCCCTCAGGCCGAGATACGCTACTGCCATGTCGAAGGACGACACATACCTGCGCTTCGCCAGCTTTTTCAGATCATCAACCAGTCTCAACGCGTCACCTGTTCTGCCACTTATGCCGTACGCATGCGCCAGAGAGGCCAGATAGACAGGGCTGCCCCCGGACAGATCTACAGCTCGCTCGAGTTGCCATACGGCTTCAGGAAACATTCTTTTTTGCTCATATGCCTGGCCGAGCGCGAGGTGCGCAGGAACGAAGTTGGGGTCGAGTTCAGCTACGTTCCGGTATTGTTCGACAGCCTTATCGTAGTTGCGCGCGAAGAAGTACCGGGATCCCACCCAAGTGTGGATAATGCTGGATAAAGGATCCAGGTCGCGGGCCCGTTCGGATTCGCGAATGGCCGCGTCATGTTGGCCGATTAATGACAGGTACTCAGCATACCAGTGGTGCGCGTTAGCGTAGTTGGGGTTTAACTCGATGGCCCGACGAAATTCACGGCCGGCACCGGCCCAATCCCAGTCGTAATACAGGTTGATGAATGCCAGAGTGGTATGCGCCTCTACCAGATCAGGATCCAGCTCCAGTGCTTTCCCTACTGCCTCTTTGGCCTGAGGAAAAGCTTCTTTCGGCGGCAGATAAGCGTACCACGCTCTGGGAACCCAAGAATCCGCCAGACCGACATAAGCTAAGGCAAAGCGAGGATCTTTGTGAATGGCCTCTCCGAAATACTCGACAGCCTTGCGGAGCCCTTCTTCAGTTCTCTTGTTCCAATACAACCGGCCCTTGGCGTAGGCAACGTGTGCGTCGGGATTGGATGCCCGCACATCGCTTAGCCGAGCTTCTTCGCCCGGCTTAAGCTTGACTCGGATCTCGTCTACAATCGCCCGCGTCACTTCGCTTTGCAGCGTGAGCACGTCTCGAATATCCCGCTCGTACGTCTGCCCCCAGATTCGCTTTTCGATGCCGGGTTGTACCAGTTGCACGTTGATTCGAATGCGATTCCCGGAACGCAGCACGGAACCCTCGACAATTCCGTCCACTTTCATCTCGCGCGCGATTTGTGAAAGCGATTTATGGGTGCCCTTGTATAGCAGGGAAGAGGTCTGGGAGATCACGCGTAAGGCGCTGATGCCGGCGAGGCGAGCGTTCAGGGCGTCGGTCATCCCGTCGGCAAAATAATCTTGCTCAGAAGTTCCAGAAAGGTTTTGGAGCGGAAGTACAAGCAGAGAGTGGATGGGTTTGGAGAAGCTGTACCCACTAACCGGGTGATCGAGACTCGCCAGGTACAGTGTTGCGGTAATCGCCGAAAGGACTACGGCCGCGCCAGCAAACCGCACCGTGCGGCTGCGATTGGGAGAGGAAGGTGCGGATATGGGTGCTGGAGTCTCAGCTTTGGCACTCCGGTCGACATCGACGGGAGCGATGAAACGGTACCCACGGCGTGCCAGGGTTTGAACAAACCGAGGTGTCTCGGCCGAGTCGCCAAGAGCGGCTCGGAGTCGTTTGATCGCCGCGTTCAGGCTGGGGTCGAAGTCGACGAAGACCTCGGCGGGCCAAAGCTTATGTTGAAGCTCCTCCCGGGTTACAAGCTCGCCGGGACGGGCCAGCAGCATGGTGAGGATTTCCACAGGTTGGCCGTGCAGCCTGATCTTCATCCCGTGCTTGCGGAGCTCACCGGATTGAGGGTCGAACTCAAAAAGCCCGAATCGAATCGGTGGAGTGGGAACAGGAACGCCCTCTCGCTTGGAATCACTCGCCGCCGAGGCTGCTTCCGGGCGTGTCACTTGTCTCCGGAAGTCGTTGATCTATGCGGACTTGACGTATCAGGCACGTTTCGCTCCGGAAGCATTGAGGTAAGTGCCTCGACTGTGCCAGCATACCCCGTGCTGCTTAGGAGGCAAGCGACTTCGTATGATACGACACATAAAGCACTGGATTCGCATCATGGCTGTGGCAACGACCACAGCACTGGTGCTCACTCACGGGGTGGCGCGTGCCGATGCCGTACTGGACTGGAATGCGATCATGCAGACCACCGTCGCCAGTCAGGCACCGTTCGCTCAGGCGCGTTTCGCTGCAATTACCCAGCTCGCGGTATTCGAAGCCGTGAATGCGATTACCAGCGGTTACAATCCGTACCCTGGCACGATGACCACCGCCCCGTCGGACGCCTCGGCTGAAGCCGCAGCGATCAGTGCTGCTCATACGTCTCTTAAAAACTACTTCCCGGGCGCAGCCGCGACCCTGGACGCCGCGCGGGCGAGTTCGCTGGCGATGATTCCGGATGGACCGGCCAAAACAGCTGGCATCACAGCGGGTGAAGCGACCGCCGCCGCAGTGATCGCAACGCGAGATAAAGACGGCGCCACGCCGCCCGCCTTCTACCTACCTACCTCGTCAAAAGCGGGCGAATGGCAAACCACGCCGAGTTGCACGGCCGCGGGCGGAGCATTTTTCCAATGGGCGACACTGAAGCCTTTTGTAATCCGCACCGGCGACGAATTCCGGCTGGATCCGCCTCCGGCACTCGACAGCGCGCGATACACGAGGGACTATAACGAGGTGAAGGCGGTTGGCGGGGTTAATAGTACGTTCCGGCCTCAGGATCGGTCTGACGTCGCGCGGTTCTATGCCGCTGTCTCCCCGGTCGGCGTGTGGAACCCGGTTGCAAGACAGCTCAGCGTCGCCGCAGGTAAGTCGCTGGCGGAGAACGCACGAGCCTTCGCGCTGCTGAATATTGCGATGAGTGACGGCGCGGTCGCGACCTTCGATACAAAGTACAAGTACAATTCCTGGCGTCCCGAAACCGCGATCCGCCTGGGCGATACGGATGGAAACCCGGCGACGGATGCGGATCCATCTTTTACCCCGTTCATAGTCGCACCTTGCTTCCCAGGGTATCCGGCCGCCCACGGAACGCTGAGCTCTGCCGCTCGTGAGGTGCTGGAGCGCCTGTACGGCACTCGGCGCCGTTCGTTGATCCTCTCGAATCCGGCTGTCCCGGGCATTACCCTAAGGTACAACAAGCTGAAGGCAATTACGGAAG
>JBBSHP010000216.1:0-7227 GCA_038232555.1 Bryobacterales bacterium | reverse complement strand
TGCCGCCACCCGTCCGGGTCCCGTAGTCAATCACATGCTTGACCCACTCCACCGCTTTGGTTTCGGGGATCACCAGCCGCTCATACCAGTACACGCCTAGCGGCTCGCGCTCACCCGGATCGCTGCCGTTGTGGGCCATAAAGCGTTTTCCGGTCAGCAACCCCAGGTTTCCCTTACCTCGAAAGTCCACCATCGTCATCGCATGCGGCTGCGACCATGAATCGTCAATCGTGCGCTTCACCCAACTTCCGTCGGCCTTGCGTTCCAGCCAGAAAACTCCGTAGTCATGAGCCATGGATGTGACGATATCCGTTCGCCCGTCTCCGTTCACGTCGGTCACATACATCTGCCCTACTGAGCCCAACTTCCAGTCGGCGTGAAAGGTCCATGGGCCAACGGCCTGCGGATCGCTGGGAGCTTCCAACCAACCTTCCGGTGTCAGGATGTCGTTTCGGCCATCCCCGTTCACATCGCCCACCCCGATGCCGTGGCCATAAGACCGATCGCTAACGGCATGCTTGATGAACCCCCCGTCTCTGGGTTCGTACCACGCTAGCGGCGTCTTCAAATCTCCGAACTGCGGCAGCACGTCGCGCGATCTTCCAGTATTTGTCAGATCCACGAGGAAAGTGAACTCAATCGGCGAGCCACTCTCGATCGTGTTTTCCTTCCATGTCCCGCTTGCCCCGGGATTTTTCCACCAGGCCAGCCGTTTGCTAAACCAACCCGAAGTGATCAGGTCCACCTTGCCGTCGCCGTCGACATCGAGCGCGAGCGTGCTCAGATCGTCGATGTAATTGTTGCTGTAGAGTATTTCCCGGTAGCGGTGCTTCGTCCAAGAAGGCGCCTGATACCAGTTCTCACCTGAGACGATATCGAGTTTGCCGTCTCCATTCATGTCGCAGATCAGGGCCGTCTCGCTGGACCCCAGATCGATGGTGTGCTTTTGAAACGGGATTTCAGGAGGCCTGGTTGTGAGAAAAGCAAATAAGAACGAGCAACTCAGAACTGAGAAGACCACAATCGACAGCGTTAACCGCATGGTCGATTCTATCGCGCTTGCCGGATCCTGGGCAAAAGCGCAGGATGTGCGGCACAATAGCAGTTAAGTGACGCGCCGATTGTTTATCTCAGCATCCACCGCTTCAGGATTTGCAGCCGCCCAAGCGGCCTCTCCGCTGCGCCCGCGCGCACTGAAACCGGGGGATACGGTGGGCCTGATCACGCCCTCGACATTCGTTTCGGATCCCGACACGCTGGCCGCCGCCGAGAGAACGGTCCGCTACTTCGGACTGAAGAGTAAATGGGGCCGCAACGTCAAGAAAAAGTCAGGCTATCTGGGCGGGTCTATCCAGGAGCGTGTGGACGATCTGCACGCTATGTTCCGGGATCCCGAAGTGAATGCCGTCTTCGCGCTGCGGGGCGGCTACGGCTCGGCCCAGTTACTGGACCGCATTGACTACGGGCTGATTCGCGCCAATCCTAAGATCTTCCTGGGTTATAGCGATATCACGGCCATGCACCTTGCGATTCAGAAGAAGACAGGACTGGTCACGTTTCACGGACCGGTAGTGCTTTCACATTTCTCGCAATATACCCAGGATCATTTCAAAGCTGCTCTGTTTGGAACAAAACCAATCGGATCTGTTACAAACCCCTCCGATTCAAACGTGCTTCGGCCGGAGCACGTTTTGCGTACCATCCGACCCGGAAAAGCGCGGGGACGTCTGATGGGCGGAAACCTCACCCTGATTTCGACCACTATGGGCACCCCTTACGAGATTGACACTCGCGGAAAAATCGTGTTTCTCGAAGACGTGGATGAGGAGCCCTACCGCATCGACCGTATGCTGACGCAGTTACGGTTGGCAGGAAAACTCGACGCCGCCGCCGGCATCATCTTCGGTGAATGTGTGGACTGCAAGCCGAAAGACTACAAGCCCTCCTTCAGCTCAACCTTCACCTTAGGTGAAGTCCTGGACAACTTTCTGGCTGATTTGAAAATTCCAGTCTTGGCGGGTCTGACGGTGGGTCATACCGACGATCAGTTGACGCTCCCGATCGGTGTGACGGCAACGCTGGACGCCGATAACGGAGCATTGATCATCGAGGAAGCCGCTGTGGTGGCCAGATAACTAGGCTTTTATCTGGCGTAGATCCGCAATGGCCGCCTGGAGCTTCCGCAGGACTTCGGCGGAGTGCTGGTCGCTCGTATAGGGATTGCGCGGCCAGAAAAATCCCTTCAAGCCGTCTTTTTTCCGTCGCGGCACCACATGGACGTGCAGATGGGGCACGCTCTGACTGATGCGGTTGTTGATAGCGATAAACGATCCGTCGGCCTGCAAGCCGGTCTCCATGGCGCGTGCCAGTATTTGCGCATTCCGGAACAGCGGCCCCACCTGACCCGCCGGCAAATCACTCAGAACTTCAACATGCTGCTTGGGAACCAGCAGACAATGGCCTGGGAACAGTGGCCGGTTATCGAGAAACGCCAGGCAGCTGTCATCCTCCAGAACAATCTGGCTCGGAATCCCGCCGGTGGCGATCTCACAAAATAGGCAGGACACTCGCTAGCTCACCGGTCGATTATGGGCCGTAGGGGGCGCCAGTAGATATTGCGGAAAGCCACTGGTCCATGGTCACCCTGCAGCATCAGTGGATTGGTGGCCGCTTCCGGAATCTCCATGTGGGCGCGCGTAGGTCCGGGTTCTTCGAAGTCGGTTTGGACCGACAGGCCGTTGTGTAAGACCCGCAGGAATCGCGCGTTCTCGGTCTTGCGGCCGGCCGTGTTGAAGCGGGGCCCGCGGAACCAGATCTGGTAGCTCTGCCACTCACCCGGGCGTCGGCTGGCATTGCGGGAAGGCGCCGAGCCACCCACGCCTTTGTTGTCGATCCACTGATGATAAAGGCCGCCCCCGTCGGATGATGTCATCGGCTCAGTGGATCCGAAACTGTCGAAGATCTGCACTTCATACAGCCCGTGCAGGTACACGCCGGAGTTCGAGCCTTTCGCGACCATGAACTCAACGTACAATTCGATATCTCCGAACTTTTCGTCAGAGACCAGATTCACTGTGCGGCCCTGCGCACCGTTGAGCATCGTACCACTGGGTCCCGGACGACCGGATAAACGCGTCGGTCCCAGCAAGCGGTCCCACAACACATACCGTGTGGTGAACCAGTCGTTCGGTTTGCTGGCGTCCTGTCCGTGCCAGCCAGTGAGATCCTTGCCGTTGAGTAAGGGCCGCCAGCCCTCTTCAATCATGAACAGCGGATCGCCATGTGCTTCCCCATCATTCAACTCGGGCGACTTTTGGGCGAGTAGCGGGAGGGCTAGAGCGAGTGCAAGAGCGATTCTGCGCATATCAGTTTACCGAAAGACGACGCAAACCGGCGACGGGACTGGCAGCACCTTGCCGGTGGGTTGGAGACGCCCGGTGCTCGC
Organism: Bryobacterales bacterium; assembly: GCA_038232555.1. Classification (GTDB taxonomy): domain Bacteria; phylum Acidobacteriota; class Terriglobia; order Bryobacterales; family Bryobacteraceae; genus JBBSHP01. The sequence goes on along the minus strand of JBBSHP010000216.1, from coordinate 3,782 downwards.
GTCAATCCTGAAGATCACGATGCTGTCCGATTTTTGATTCGCGGCGAATAGATAGCGGCCGGACGGATCGATGCCGAAGCTGCGCGGCATCTTGCCTCCCGTGGATACGTTTTCGAGCAGCTTCAGTTTTCCGCCGGCAGGATCCACGGAAAACACCGCAATGCTATCGTGCCCGCGGTTGGAGCCGTACAGAAACTTGCCGCGGGCATCCATGGCAATCTCCGCGGTGGTGCTCTCGCCCGAATATCCAGCGGGCAGAGTTGACACGGTTTGGATTTCCTGCAGCGCGCCACGCGCCGGATCGAAGTTGAATGCTGTCACACTGGAAGCCATCTCGTTAATCACGTACGCGCGATTGTGGTGTGGATCGAATGCGAAGTGGCGCGGACCCGAACCAGCCTTTACTTGCGCGAAGGGGGGATCGTTGGCGGTGAGCGACGCCTTGCCTGGATCGATCCGGTACACGAACAGCTTGTCGAGCCCCAGGTCCGCGGCTACCACGAAACGATTGTCGGGCGAAACGGTAACGGAGTGTGCGTGGGGTTTGTCCTGACGCTTGGGATCGACACTGCTGCCGGTATGTTGAATGGCTGCAATGGCTTCGCCGAGAGTCCCATCGCTGTGCACCGGGAACGCGGAGACGCTGCCGCCGCCATAGTTCGCTACCATCAGCATCTTCCCGGTTTTGTCCAGCGACAGATGACACGGCCCACTTCCGTGCGAAGAGACCTGATTCAACTGCCGCAGCTTGCCGGTAACAGGGTCGATGCTGAACGCCGTTACAGAACCTTTGTCCGTTTCGTTGACGGCATACAAGAAGCGGCCGTTAGGATGCAACGCCAGAAAAGAAGGACTCCCGATTTCAGCCACAAGGCTAATCGGCCCGGTATCTCCAGACTGGGTATCGAACGTAAAGCCATAAACACCTTTGCCGTAGGTTCCTACGTAAACGAAACCCGGAGCGGCGAAGGCGAACCCGCTCATAAATATATAGAGGATGAAATTCCTGAACATTGCAGCAGGCATCTATAGAGGATATCCTTTTTGTGGAAGTACAAGTTTGTGGAAGTACAAGTTTTACGGAGATAAAACAAAATGTCAACGCAACCAGCAACCCCAGCTTTAGATCCATCCAAACTGCAGGACTTTATGGGCAAAGCGATCAACGACATGGGAGCCGCAATCCACTCCTCTCTTATCGTTGTTGGCGAAAGACTCGGGCTTTATAAGGCCATGGCGGGCGGAACCCCTGTCACTGCCGCCGAGCTTGCGCAGAAAACCGGCACCCACGCCCGCTACGTGCAAGAGTGGCTGAATGCCAACGCGGCTAGCGGCTACGTGACCTATCATCCCGAAGGCCGCCAGTATTCGCTCAGCCCGGAACAGACTTTCACCCTTGCCACAGAAGACAGCCCCGCCTATCTGCCCGGCTTTTTCATTGCAGCCAACTCGGTAGCCCGGGATTTGGACATACTCGAGAACGCCTTCCGAACGGGACAGGGCGTCGGCTGGCACGAGCATCATGCCCGCCAGTTCGAGGGTACCGAGAAATTGTTACGCCCTGGTTACAATGCCAACCTTGTCGCGTCCTGGATCCCGTCGCTCGAAGGGGTGGAGGCGAAGCTTAAGAACGGCGCGCGCGTCGCCGATGTCGGGTGCGGTCACGGAGCTTCCACCATTATCATGGCCCAAGCTTACCCTAAATCCACTTTTTGGGGCTTCGACTTCCATCCTGCCTCGATTGAACGCGCACGTAAACTGGCGGCCGAGGCGGGGGTCGGTGATAGAATCACTTTCGACGTTGCAGCCGCCAAGTCATATCCGGGCCGGGACTATGACCTGATCGCCTTCTTCGATTGTCTGCACGACATGGGCGACCCGGTGGGCGCATCGCAACACGTCTATGAATCGTTGGCTGCCGATGGAACCTGGATGATCGTCGAACCCTTCGCACACGACGATGTCGAAAAGAATCTGAACCCGGTGGGGCGGATTTTTTATTCTGCTTCCACCATGATCTGCACACCAGCCTCGCTGGCTCAGGAGGTGGGCCTGGGGTTGGGTGCGCAGGCCGGCGAAGCGCGTTTACGCGAGGTGGTAACTTCGGGCGGCTTCCGCCAGTTCCGCAGAGCGACAGAAACGCCGTTCAATCTGATTTTCGAAGCTAGGAAATAGTATTTGCCGCCGAGGCAGGCGGGTCACCCCGCGGCTCTGCGTAGCGCTTCAATCCTGGGAATACGGCTCTTGGGACTATCCAGGCTGAAAGACCGTGCATCGCCCAGTTGAGCGCCCACAAACTCTTCGGTTCGATCTACCGCTTGTTGCAGCAGCTTGTTCTTCTTGCCAAAGCACGTCCAGACAATCTGGTTGGTTGCAGGATCGTATTCCCACAGCCCGATGACCCGCCCACGGTCCATAATTGCGTGACTGGGCAAGTCTTTCAGACCGCCGAGTTCTTTCAAATCGCGATCGACGAAGACTTTTTGTTTCCGGTCTTCCGGATCCAGCAGACTCAGCAGATCGCGCCGTAGCAGGAGCATGCTGTCCAGGCCGCTGACCAGCGCATATTGCGGATCCTTAGGCGGCTTGAACGCGCGCAGGGCATCCAGGTCTGCAGCCGCGATCAAGCGGGTATCGGCGGGCGCGAGTGGCGCCAGCTTTAGCGGCTCCAGGGCGGACTTCGCCGCCTTTACTCCCAATCCTGAAAACCATTGGAATTCCTGGACCGTCGCCGGGCCAATCCAATCGAAAAAGCGGCGCGCCAGTTCGGTGTAGGCTTCAGCAGCTGAGAGCCCGAATCCGGTGAGTGGATTGGGGCGCCACAGCGTGTAGCGATAACGCTGCTGATCCAGACGGCCGTTGATGGGGACGCGACGGATTTCCCCTGCAGTCTGCAACTTGCCCAGGGCCAGCGGCACAGTGGTCGTCAGGCCTTTCTTAGTGGCCTCCGCTCCCAAGCTACGCGCTGCACCGCCCACGGCCTCGCGCAGCTCATCGGGTTCAAGGGGGCCTTTCTCTAAAGCGCGCAGCATGGCCGAGCAGAGCTTCTCAATCTCGGCATCCGTCACGCCGAATTTTCTAGCCATGGGCATCTCGTCACCGAAATTTTGGCACACCAGCAATCCCAAGGCGAAGTCAGACGCAGGCAGCACATAGGTGCATCCGCGAGCGCTCGGCAGTTCGTGGATCCGGAGAGCAGCGACGGCCGCATCGGCATCCTCCCGGCTTGTGCCCGCCCGCGCAAAGAGCGTCAGATAGGGGTTGGATCCAGCCACGGACCGCGCCCATCCAACCCGCGCTAACACTTTCGCGGGCTCCTCGCCGCTGAAGCCGCCATCCAGCCCCTGCCGATGCCACCACCACGCTCTGATCGTTGCTGAAGCCATTCTGGTTACCTGTTCTTCCTGCCGATCGGTCGGAATAGTTTATAGTAGCTATATAACCGCTAAAAAACACATGTGGGACATAGGTTAGCGTCCCCGAGGGAAATCAAAATGTTCAGCAAACTTCTTATTGCCTCATCGATTGCGCTCCTGGCAGCCGGCACAGGTTTCGCCCAAGCCAAGCCGGACTTCAGCGGAACCTGGAAACTCAATGTGGACAAAAGCGACTTCGGCCCCTTGCCTCCACCTACCGCCCGCATGGACGTGATTCAGCATGCCGATCCAGCTCTGAAAGACGCTGTCACCGCCGACACACCCCAAGGCAAACAAAACTTCACCTCCACTTACACAACGGACGGAAAAGAAGTAACGAACAAGATTGGCCCCCGCGAGCTGAAG
>JBBSHP010000215.1:0-7259 GCA_038232555.1 Bryobacterales bacterium | reverse complement strand
GGGCCTGAACAACAAAGCCAAAGTCACTATGAGAAAATCCTACGGCTTCCGGACCTTCCGCTGCCTCGAACTCGCTCTCTATCACTCACTTGGCAAGCTCCCAGAGCCCGAATCAACCCACGAGTTTTTCTGACGAACCAATTATTTAGAGTACGATGGGCCGGCCAACCCCTCTGTGAGACACTGCTGTTTCACACTTATGCCTTTCGCAAATAACACTTTCGCAAATAACACTTTCGCAACTAACAAGGGAACGCAGATCTATTGGACCGAAGCGGGTTCCGGAGCTCCGTTGCTGCTGATCATGGGCCTCGGCTATTCCCACGACATGTGGCATCGCATGACACCGAAGCTATCGGAACAATTCCGGGTAATTTTGTTCGACAATCGCGGAGTGGGCCGCAGCGACATCCCGCCTGGTCCCTATTCGATCTCCGAGATGGCCGCCGACGCCGCCGCGGTTCTGGATGCCGCTGGAGTTGAACGCGCGGATGTGTTCGGTATTTCGATGGGCGGCATGATCGCACAGGAGTTCGCGCTGCAATATCCAGGCCGGGTAGGCAAGCTTATTCTCGGCTGCACGGCCTGCGGCGGCCCGAAAGCGGTCCGGGCTGAAGCTGAAGTGAACGCTGTTTTGATGAACCGAAGCACCATGGAAATGGAAGAAGCGATTCAAGCGGGCGTCCCCTTTGTCTACGATGCAAAAACATCGCGCGACCTGGTAGAAGAAGACTTGGCCATCCGCCGCCGCACATTTCCGGAACCGCGCGCCTACACCGCGCAACTGCAAGGAATTCTGGCCTGGACATCGTACGACCGCCTCCAAAACATACAAGCCCCGACGCTGGTCATCCATGGCATCACAGACCGACTGGTGCCGCTGGGCAATGGAAAACTTATCGCAGAGACGATTCCAGGCGCCAAGTTCGTTGAAATCGACAACGCCAGTCATATTTTTTTCACCGATCAAGCCGAGCGCTCCCTGTCAGAGGTAATCTCTTTCCTTCACGCGCGCTGAGACGCCCCGCTAAACTTCCGGCTTTTCCTACAATTGGAAGATGCAGGATTTTGAAAAGCTGGGAGTGTTCTATCTGGGCACTCCCTACGACCCCGCCAAACAAGCCGCTTTGGATGTTCCGCTCCTCTATGAATCGAAAGATCTGGTCACGCACGCCGTGTGCGTCGGCATGACCGGTAGCGGAAAAACCGGCCTATGCATCGGCCTGCTGGAGGAAGCGGCTATCGACGGCATTCCTGCTATCGTTATTGATCCGAAAGGCGATCTGGCCAACCTGCTGCTGACTTTTCCCGAGCTGCGCGCCCAGGATTTCCGGCCGTGGGTGAATGAGGACGAAGCTCGCAGGAAGGGGGTGACCGAGGACGATCTCGCCAGCCAGCAAGCAGAGTTATGGCGCGCCGGTCTTGCGGCAAGCGGCCAGGATGGCGCACGCATTCAGCGGCTGAGAGACGCTGCCGATTTTTCCATCTATACGCCGGGCAGTGAGGCGGGCCGGCCTGTTTCGGTGCTCGACTCCTTGCATGCGCCGAATGCATCCATGCTCGCGGATAAAGAGGCTTTGCGAGATCGGGTGAATGCGACCGCAACCAGTCTGTTAGGCCTGCTCGGCATCGATGCGGATCCCATCCAGAGCCGCGAATTCGTACTCCTTTCCACGATTCTTGACGGGGCCTGGCGGACCGGGCAGGACCTCAGCCTGGAGACGTTGATCGCGCAGGTCCAAAAGCCTCCGTTCACCAAAATCGGAGTGATGCAGCTAGAGACGTTCTACCCGGCCAAAGAGCGTTTCACCTTGGCCATGGCTTTGAATAATCTGCTCGCGTCGCCGGGATTTCAGGCTTGGATGGAAGGTGAGCCGCTGGATATTGCAGCGCTGCTGCATACGGCGCAAGGAAAGCCCAGAGTCTCAATTTTTTCCATCGCTCATCTTAGCGACCCGGAGCGAATGTTTTTTGTGTCGCTCCTGCTGAATCAGATGCTGAGCTGGGTGAGAGCCCAGCCTGGCACCACTAGTCTACGGGCGCTCCTCTATATGGACGAGATCTTCGGCTATTTTCCACCCGTCGCGAATCCTCCATCCAAGAAGCCCTTGCTGACTCTGCTGAAGCAGGCTCGCGCGTTCGGGTTAGGAATTGTACTGGCGACGCAGAACCCGGTCGACCTGGATTACAAAGGTTTATCGAACACGGGCACCTGGTTCATCGGAAGATTACAAACGGAGCGCGACAAAATGCGCGTGCTGGATGGGCTGGAAGGAGTGGCAGGCGAGGCCCACGTAGCGTTCAACCGTCAGAACATGTCGCAGATTCTGGCAGGCCTGGACAGCCGCGTGTTTCTGCTCAACAACGTACATGAGGACGGGCCGCTGCTGTTCAAAACACGCTGGACGCTCTCTTATCTGCGAGGGCCGCTCACCCTCGATCAGATTCGCCGGTTGACGCCCAAACCCGAACCTGTCGATCCCGCTGGGAGTGACGCAGTATCTTCCACCGCGACGGGAGCCTCACAGAGTACTTCTACTTCCAGCTCAGCTCCAGTCCTGCCCCCGGACGTTCCGCGGTATTTTGTTCCGGTCCGCTCACCAGGTCCCATTGTGTATAAGCCCATGTTGCTGGGCGGTGCCAAAGTACGTTTCCTGGACGATAAAGCTAAAATCGACCAGACCCAGGATCTGGTATTCGTCACACCGTTCTGCGATGGACCGTCCTCCATCGACTGGCACCAGGCGGTAGCTGTCGAAGTATCGCTCGCTGAAGTCGAGAAACAGCCCGCAGAAGGCGCACGCTTTCAAGACCTGCCCCATGATGCCGTGAACCCGAAGAATTATGCCGTGTGGTCCAAGGCTTTCGCAAACTGGCTGTATCAAGCCCAGACGCTGACCCTGTTTGAGAGTCCTTCTTTGGGAGAGCAATCGAAACCGGGGGAACCCGAGCGCGAGTTTCGTATACGGCTGCAGCAGGCCGCACGCGAGGAGCGGGACCGCATGGCGGCAGCATTGCGCGAAAAATACGCGCCCCGCCTCGCCATGCTGGATGAACGGAAGCGGCGTGCGGAGCTGGCCACTGAACAACAGAAAGCCCAACAGAAGCAAGCCATGATGCAGTCCGCTGTGTCGATGGGAATGGGAGTGTTGAGCGCTTTCCTAGGCCGCAAGATGCTCAGCGCGACCAATGTGAATAAGGCGGCCAGTGCGGCGCGTCAAGTCGGCCGGTCCTGGAAGGAATCGCACGACGTCACTCTGGCAACTGAGAACGTGCAGCAAATCGATCAGCAGGTCGCCGATCTGCAAAGTCAGTTAGCGGCAGATCTCGCCGAACAGCAATCTAAAGTGGACCCCGCCACCGAGCAGTTCGAAACGGTTACCGTCCGGCTCAAGAAGACCAACATCAACGTGCAGGCGGTCGCCCTCACTTGGATGGCTTGACGTCCGTGGCCGTGATGAAGTCCCTGATGTAGCCGTTCACTTCGGCTGGATTTTCGTGGATCACCCAGTGCGAGCCTTCCGCAATGCGCTTGATTGTGAGCCTCGGAACGTATTGATCCAGGCCCTCGAGATTGCCTGTGAGCAGCGCCGTATCTTTCTCGCCCCAGATCACTAATGTTGGCACTTTGACGGTAAGTCTGGCGGGATCGGTCGCGACGTTTTTAGACGATTCGCCAGCGCCGGAAGACTCCGCAGGTGGACCGATGCGAGCTGCCCTGTAATAGTTGAGACCGCCTGTCAGCGCTCCCGGCTCGGACCAAGCTTTCAAGTAGGCCTGCTTGTCCTGTTCCGTGATCGCTCCCGACTTTAGACCCTCGCCGAGAACCGCGTTGACCAGTCCTGCATAGTTGTTGGCGGAAAGGTTCTCTTCCGCCTTGTCGCTTCGGAACATCAGCATATACTGGCTGGCCTTCTGTTGCGCGGGATTCTGAGCAAGCTCACGCGCGAACACACCCGGGTGCGGTGCGTTGACGATCACCAGTTTTTCAACATATTCGGGGTGCGCGATCGCAAAAGCCCAGGCCACTGCCCCGCCCCAATCGTGCGCAACCAGAACAAACTTCTTGTAACCAAGATGTTCGGCCAATGCCCGCACGTCCTCAATCAGGTACTTCACTTGGTACTGATCGACATCCTTGGGCTTCGCAGAAAGGTTATAGCCTCGCATGTCGGGAGCCACCGCCAGATGGTCTTTACCGAACTCCTGGAGCTGATTTTTCCACTCGTACCAAAACTCCGGGAAGCCGTGCAGAAAGAGAATCAGCGGTCCTTGTCCGGCACTGACGTAATGCAAGCGGACTCCATTTATTTCCGCGTAGTGATCCTGGAACATCGCTTTATCCACCTTGCCGGCAATGGCTAACTCGGAGTCTATCGTCTTGGAGATTTCTTCAAAGCTGATGGTCTCGATGAAGGGCTGACCGTTCACCAAAGCTGTTGGTGTCTTAGCGATCCCCCGGGCGACCCCGTCCTGATAATCCGCTTCGACAGCTTGCGCCAGGGCTTTGTCGTCCAGAGCGGACAGCGCCTTGGAGGGGTTCAGATGCTTTTCATTTGCGAAGCGGGTCAGCCAGGCATCAAGAGTATTGATCGTGATCTCGCTCTGATGGGAAAAGGCAAAACGCCGGAACGCCACGTCGAGTTCGGGACTCTGCTGTCCAAAATAGCGCGCGGCAATCGCGGCCTTACGCGCCCAGGCATGTTTCGATAGTGGAAAGTCGCGATGCTCAAAAGCCACGGAGGCGGCATACTTGGGTAGCAGGCGATCATCCAGCACCTTGCGGAACGCGGCGCAATCGTCACACTGGAGGTCTTCATAGATCACCACCCGCACCGTGCTTTGGGCCGCCCCCTCGGTGAGATGGGGAGTTGCCGCCCGCCCAGTCACAGCCATGGTCGCCGCCAGAAGAACCGCATGCAAGCGCTGCACTAAAGCTCCTTAGCCGCGAATGGGCGTCTGCAGCGTGAACGAGAGTCGTGTCTCGGACGGGATCTTCACGCGCTGGCCATGGGTCAAAACCTGGGCACTGCCGCCTACTGCTGCGCCGGACGTGGCGCCGATCGCTGCGCCTCTGCCTCCTCCGAACACACCGCCCAGGATCGCTCCGAGCACTGCTCCCCCGCCCACCGTTTTCGCTGTCCGGCTGCCGCGCGACGCGCTGGATTGGGACACCTCCGAAGTGGAGATGTTTACCATGCGGCCGTTCATCATCACCTGCATCAAATCCAGAGTCAGAACGGCCCGGCCTTCGAATTTCCCGGACTGGCGCTCGTCCACCAATTTCGCTACTACATCGGCGCCTCTTGGAATGAGAGTCTGTCCCTCAAGCAGGACCGCCTCGTCCAAGGTCGCTCGAAAAGTCTTGCCCATGCTATCGCGGTCCGAATCTACTCCGTCGAGTAAACGGACCACTAAAACGGTGCCCGACGGGACCTCGGCCCCATAAGGCGGGATCGGGGCATAAACGGCGGGAGGGGGTGATTCGACGTACTTCCGCTCAGTACGGAACCCAGAGTCGGACGAAGTGCTGGGAGGAGGTGGCGGTGTCTCGACATAGCGGCCTTCGGTGCGGATAGCTGGATCGGAGGGCACTGCGCTACGCTCATAACCCTGCGCGCCTCCGCCAAACTCGAGCCGCGAAACTTCATCGAGAGAATACGACTCCACATGATCGCCGACCACGATTTTGATATGTCTCGTGTCGCCGCCCGCATAGTTGCCCTGGATAGTAGTCCCGCTCTTCAGAATCAGAGTATCGGCAAAGCCGAACGTCATAACCGCAGCAGCGGCTGCCGCTATTCGTAGAAACATTTTGGCCTCCTTACGTTTCGAACACCCAGCCTAATTCTACAACAAAGGGCAGGTGCTTACGAACGGGTGGAAAATCCGTGGCAGTTCTCCACAGGTGCGTCCTGCTCGTCGACGCCGCGTACTTCTGACGAGCGGGGTCCCTTCCACAGTAGCCCGGCTAAATCACTGAGCTGTTCTGGCCGCCCAATCGCGTACACCTCCACCCGTCCATCGTCGAGATTGCGAGCGTAGCCGCTGACTTGGAGCGAATTAGCTGCGCGCTCCACGAAGTACCGGAAGCCGACCCCCTGGACCCGGCCCCGAATGACGTATCGTTTTGCGGCGGGCGCTGTCGTGTCGGCCAAGCAGAAGCTCCATCACGACTGTAGCATCGGTGGGTTCCGAGTAATACTGCGGCGTGGTCCGGATCACCTCGAAATGATGTTTCTTGTTGAGGGCGATCATAGCTGCGTTCTTTTTTCGCGTGTTGGTTACGATGCGCGTAAACCCATTGTGCTTCGCATAGGCCACCTGGAACGACTTTAGCAAGTGGCCAAAACCGCAGCCTTGGAAGGCCGGCAGTATCCCGGTTGTGACGATATATAAGGACCCTTTCCGCCGCGGATTAACGCCGTCCTCCCGAATGTCCTGCGCGAAACCTACATGCTCCAGAAACGCGCAGCAGCCAATTTGATGATTCTCCACACTGAGCCAGAAAGACTTGTATCCGGCCCAGTCCGACGCAGGAAAGCAGTCCGACCGGCTGAATACTTTGCGATCAAAAGCTACCAGGCTGCGCAGCTCCAAGGGAAGCACGGCTTTTCTGAACTCGGTCTGCATGGTGATCGTCTCTCCAGAATTGTTTCACTTCACTTGCATTTTAGGCGCAATGAGAGTATAACCACCAAAGGGGATCTTTTGTGAAACTTAAACTGCTCTCGTTCGTCCTGCTGTGTGTTTCTGCAGCCTTGTCATTCCATCCTGCTCAAGCGCAGGTTCTTTACGGCTCCGTGGTGGGCACGGTTGTGGACCCAAGCGGCTCGGCTGTCCCTGACGCGGCCGTCGCTCTTACCAACGTAGCTACAGGCCAAACTTATGAAGCTAAGACTGATCAGGGTGGCCGCTATTCGGTCGGTGATGTCGCGCCAGGCAGTTACGACCTGAAAATCACGTCGAGTGGTTTCCGGCCGATCGCTCGAACGGGCGTGACCGTCACGGCAAACTCAGTCAGCCGTGTCGACCTGAACCTCGAGATCGGTTCTACCAGTGAGCAGGTCACTGTGCAGGCCGAGGCTGTCCTATTACAGACGGACAAGTCGGACACACACACCACCATCAACACAAAAGAGATTTCTAATTTGCCGCTTCCCGGCTATAGGAATTACCAAAGCCTGATCAATCTAGTGCCCGGTGCGACGCCCGCCGCGTTTCAGAACTCAGCAACGGACACCCCCAACCGCGCTCTC
>JBBSHP010000214.1:0-7298 GCA_038232555.1 Bryobacterales bacterium | reverse complement strand
CGACGAATTTCAGGTGACTCCCCTTCGTCTCACCGTCTGAAAACACTCACTTCTGCCACGGGCTGCTAGGTGCCCTGGCGACCTCGCTGACCGATACGCGCATCCTGTTCAACGGTGTGCCGGCTCCGCTGCTGTATGTCTCAGAGAAACAGAGCAGCGCCATCGTGCCCTACGGCACGGCCGATGGGACCTCGGTGCAGGTTCAGGTCGAGTACAAAGGGGCGCAGTCCGACCCTGTAATCATGCCGGTGTTGGCATCGCGTCCGGGGATCCTCAGCGTGGATGGTTCCGGTCAGGGCCAAGGCGCGATCCTGAATGAGGACGGGACACTCAATTCTCCGTCGAATCCTGCCCCGAGAGGCTCGGTTATCACCATTTTCGGGACGGGCGGAGGCGAGGCGGCCCCGGGCGTTGTGGCTGGTCAGATCGTCAGCGGGATTGTGCCGACGACCAGGTTGCCGGTGTCAGTCTTCTTAGATGACGGTACATTGGAGTATGAGTTTTACGGGCCGCCTCAACGACTCGAAGTGCTGTACGCCGGAAGCTCACCGGGGTCAGTTGCAGGACTGCTGCAAGTGAACGTGCGCGTGCCTGCGAAGGCTCCCGGCGAGAAGGCTGCCCACGCCAGCCTAACGGTGTTCATCGGTTCTCAGTGGACGTTTAATCAGGTGACGGTTGCGCTGCGCTAATCGACCAAGGGTTAAGCCCCGCCGGTAATATTAGGCATGCTGAGACCAGGCGTCCCGCTTGCAAGCGCCGGGCCACCCGGAGCTTGATACGCCAAAATAATAACTTGCGTAGAGGTGCGACCGGCGGAGTCCGTCACAGACACTTGGACCGGGTAGAATCCTGTTCCATTCACGAATTGGATGGTAGCCATGGGGCTGTTCGCTCGTTGCAGGATGGCTGGTATCAAGGGACAAGTTGACGCGCCCACGCCGCTGGGCAGAAATTCCTCGCGTTTGTTGGAATCGAGAAAGAGTGCAGCGGTTCAACACCACGATTGCTTCGACTTGACCTTCACAGGGTATGGCGGCAACCCGAATCGATTCCAGGCAGGGGCCAAGGAAGCGTTCTTCGTCTTGAGCTGGGATGACGACCGAGAACCCGGCGTCGTCACATGGAGCGCACCATATGGAGCGCAAACGGCAATGAGCCACTCACATGATGCTTAGACGTTATACGATCATCCCGCGTGCAGGTTGTCTTATGCGCCAAGATCCAGCAGGCTATCAATGCGAATTAAGTGTGGCTACTCACGCGTGGCGCAGTTCTTAAGACTAACTTCCTGGTCAGTTCGGTCGTCACTCCATAGACCAGATGTGAAGCGAAGGCTTTCACGTGGGAAGCCAGCGGAGTCTTTGACGACGATTGGGCCAAGCCAAATGCGGGTACGCCAATCTCATCCGCCGCCAGCCAGACGGCGCTGCCGAAAACGGTCCCCGCGCCGATGCTTGCTTCTTGAACAGTTTCGGCAAGAACACCATAGGCCGCTCCCGTCAAAGTGCCGAACACATAATGTACCGCCGGGCCAGCCCATTTCTTCTCCGCGTCGCTGAGTTCACGATTGAATACATATCGTGAAATTCCGTTTGCGGTCTTCACGGTAGCGTCTTCGCTTTCCGGCTGTGCCTCGCCGGTCTGTGGGTTAGGCCATTCTTTAGCGGCTTTAGTCCACAACGTCTGAAATTGATTCATCGCGTATGCCGCGGCGAGCCCGCCCAATGCGCCAGCGATGAGGCTCTTGGAAATGTTCCTGTTTGATCGCTCTCGAAACCCAGGCATTTTGTCCACGCGTGGCGAGGACTAAGGAGTGCCGCTGGCTGTGGCATTCGGCATAGTGAGACCAGGCGTCCCGCTTGCCAGCGCCGGGCCACCCGGAGCTTGATACGCCAAAATGATAACTTGCATGGATGTGCGACCGGCGGAATCCGTCACCGACACTTGGACCGGGTAAAATCCTGTTCCATTCACGAATTGGATGGTAGCCATGGGGCTGTTCGCTCTTTGCAGGATGGCTGGTATCAAGGGACAACTTGAACCGCCAGTGTTACTTGGGCAGAAATTCCTGGAGTTTGCCGGAATTGAAAACGCAAAGCTCCGGATGGGTTGCCCCGTGCCGCTCATTGAACGGCTGAGATCGAGCGTGATCTGTGCCGCGCTAAACGGCGCAGTGCTGGCCGCGCCAGGATTGGCGGAAACAACAACGGAGGTTTGCTGCAATGGAGCGGGGCATGAGGCCAGGAACGGTCCCGCGATCTGGAGCACTTGCGCCGTGCTGAGCGGCGTGTCAAAAGCGTTGGGGAATGGGGATGCGGACACGCCCGGGATAGCAGGGGCCGCCGCGCCGGGAGCAACTGGTTGGAAATTCCCACTCGTCAAGCCACCACCCGCGATCAGATTCAAGAAAGCGGCATGGCGCGCTTCGACCGTCGCAATGGTGGCGCCCGTTTGAACCAAAGCTGGATCGGTGATCTTGTTGATCGCGCCATCGTACGCTGAAACCCCGGTGTTCTCCAGTGCTTGGGCCGTTTTTAGGAATTCGTCAATCGTAGTTACCGGGAAGGTGTATGTGCAAGCTTGGGTGGGCGTGCCCCCCAGCATACGAATCGTGGCGATCAGCGCCGCCACGTGAGCAGCCTCGTGATCTCGAATCTGGGTGAGCAGGTCGAAAATTCCCGTACCAACCGTTGCCGGAAAACCCTGCAAAACGGATGCCCCGCTGAGATCGGCAGTCGTAAATGAACGGGGGTTTCCTGTCACTGAGCCAAGTAATCCATCCAAAGAGGCTTGACCCATCGGAGGCGCGCCCTTGCCCAAGAACTGGGCGTAGAAAGTCGCTTCCAAGAACTCAAGCGTGAGCGCGTATTGCAGGACGTCGATATTGCTTCCGGCACTCGCGCTGGGGGTGCCTGTTGAGGTTTGCGCCACGGACGCCACGGCTACTGTACTCAAGCCCGCTACGCGGCCCGCGATAGACAGGAACTTGCGGCGCGAGTCATTTGAAAAATACTGCTCTAGAATTTCGTGTTTCGTTTCACTCATGTTGTGATTGCTTCTCCTTTAACGATTCATCGTGCTAAGACTTTCCTTAACGCCCCGGCTTGCATGGGATCAAATTCGGGATTCAGCGCAAGAACCTTTTTGAAGTATTTCCCGGCAGAAGCATCATCGCCGGTCGCTCGCGCAATCATCCCGGCGTGGTAAAAGAGCCGGGCATCCTGTGTGCCTAACCGAAGCGCGGATCTCATCGCCGCCTGCGCCTCGGCCAGCCTTCCCGATTTCAGCGCCGACCAGGCCATGGCGTCCGCGCCATAGATGTCGCGGCGTACTCTGTACTCATTCACGGCCTCGCGATAGGCTTCATCGGTCCTGACATTATGATCGGCATGAAACAAGATCAGCGGACGGTTGGAAGCTGCCCCATTCACCACGGCGAGGCGTCCGATCTGCTCGACTAACGCGTACCGGGACTCCGCCTCATTCTGCCGGCCCGCTAGCGCGTAGAGATCGCCGAGGGCGGCGACAAACGTAGGATCGGGCAGGATTCGGACCGCATGTTCATAATGTTCGATGGCTTCGCCCAAGTCACCTCGCGCCGCGCGGACCCTACCGAGCGACGGAAGAGCGTTCACATATCCGGGAAAAGTCGTGAGAGCTGCGCGATAATGTTCCTCGGCGGCTTTGTACTCACCCGTTGAGAAAGCCGCCTCGCCCAGCTGCCAATAACACCACGCCACCGTCTCGCGCGGAGGAGCGGGAGAATCAAGGGCAAGCGCCAAGCCGCGTACCAAGTGGCGGTAAGCAGCCAGGGAGTCGCCTCGCAAGAGGGCAAAACGGGCCAAGCGCGTCTGAGCGGCGGTCCCGAGAAAGCCCAGATTCTGCATGCGATCAAAAGCCTTAGCCGCTCCTTCATAATCACCCAATTCGAGCAGCACATCGCCGAGAATGGACCATCCCGCACCCTTCTGAGGCTCGAGTTCGGTCAGCAGGGTAGTGTGGTCTCGCGCAGAGATGAATTCATGCGCGGCGAACTCCGCGTGCGCGATGGCGGTGAGCCCACCGGTGTTCCGTTGCGCCGGAACGGAGGCGAGCGATGCATGAGCCGCGCTGGTCGCCAGTCGCAGGTCGGCAGCATTTCCCGTTTCTCTGACACGCTGGAGAAAATAGGAGGCCAGCATGTTTTGAGTAACGAAGTCCTCGGGATCCCGCTTGGCGCGCAGCAGTAAGAACCTCATCGTCCCCGCCGATTCGGCTTCATCGGAAGCCAGTGGTTTGGCGCGCAGCCGGGGTATTCCGGAAAGAGAAAAACTGGGGATGGGCTGAGGAAACCACAGCCCACGCAGCGCAAAAACGCCAATCAGCAGAGCGGCAACCCCGCAGATCCGCAGCAGACCAACAACGGTTGGAGACGCGCAGTGGGGGAAGCGTACGCCAATGGTAAGCTGTTTCGTCACAGCCTATTGCCGGGTCTGGTCGTCCACTCCGGACAGGAAGGGCTGGATCGGGTCGGCAACGAACGGAAACGCATCGCGAAACTTGACCTGGTTTCCGGGAACGTTGTCTCCTAGGGGCACGCCGTTGTTGATCAGGGTGAAGGTCGCATCTACGACATCGTCCACCAGGCGGCGGCCACCCATTTTCCCGAAGCCGCCATCGGCATTATTGCCGCCTTGGGGTCCCCTGTTCGGAACCGTCAAATCCAGCCGCAGAATGTCTCCCTTTTTCTGAATGACATCCAGGATCATGTTGATGTGCGCGTCGTCGGTGCCAAAATTTTTCAAATCGGTAATCAGATCGTCCCGGAATCGTCCGCGCGCATCATCCTCTGTGGAGGCACCGTTATATTCGTCTTTGCGCGGCGCCGGGATCAGCCCGTTGACGACCAGGGGATTCCCGCTCCGGTCGACATTCCTGTATTCTCCGACTCCAAAGACCTCCCCACCGTCTGTAACGATTTGAATCACCCGGCGCTGCGTGACGGAATTGACGCCAATTACGTTTGAGGTGCCATGCAGCATTGAAGCGGGGACGCTGACTACGGTCAGCATCGAATTAAAGCCGGCATACGTATCCCGGCCCCCTCGGGCCCCCAACAGCGATTTGTCGGGACGGCCTGGATTCATGAGGGAGGAGGCAACCAACCGGTTGTTGCCCGTGTCGTCAAGAAAGAACGGATCATCGGCCGAGCCGGCGAAAAAGCTAACGCCAGTGGCCGGATCGGTGGTCACTACCGGAGGTGGCGCCGTGTAGTCCTGAGTCGCCACGGTCGTGGGTGCCGTGAAGCTTTGGCCGCCAGGCAAGGTGATAGTAGCGGTTTGGGTGGTGAGACGACCCAGACCCTTGGAATAGGTGACGTCGATAAATACGTCTGGCTTGGCGTCCCCGGTGTTCTCAATCTCAAACCGGTAGCGGATGTTGTGGTCGAAGATGGCCATGCCGAAATGCTCCGAAGCCACGACGAATCCTTGGGTGCTCATGACCAAAACTACTTTGGTGTTGTCATTGGGGTCGAGAAACGCGTACGTGTCGGCTAAATCGGCTCCGCGGTCCTGAGCGGTGGTCGGCGAGTCGATGTGATCGGATGCCTTGACACCGGCTGTGGGCAACCGTTGCATCGTGATTGCTCCTGTAATCGCTAACGCGATGAAAACCGCTAGAGTGAGTTTTGGATGGCTCATGGCTTTGATGAGCCTACCCTGTTTTATCTACAGTCAACATGATCCGTATCATGCTCATGTTTTTTCAAATCCAGTACGGCGGACGGATTCCTTGCAATGCTTGCCAGCTATGCCAGTTGCTTCCACAGGAAACAGCGACCGTCACCGCGTTCCGCAACAGGCAGTCCGCATGCTGAAATGGCCTGCGCGAATCTATTGATTCACAGACCTGCGTACCAGTCGTAACCCTCTTGCGCCCAATAATCCCGGGGGCGCTGTTGCGTATAGTTAATCGCGCTAATCCCTTTGATGTTCTTGATACCGTACTTCACCGGGATTGCCAGTCGGAGGGGTGCGCCGTTTTCCGTCGTAAGGGGTGCGCCGTTCATTTCATAACACAAAAGCGTCTGAGAATGGAGCGCGCTGGGCATATCGAGCCCGACGAAGTATTCTTTGTCCGGGGTCTGCATACTGACATACGGCGCCTGAATAGACTCGGGCGCGAATTTGGCCGTGAAATCGGAAAACCGCGCGCCCGCCCAATGTATCACCACGCTCCAGCCCTCGATGCACTTTAGCTGCGTCGTGTGCTCCACCTTGGGTAAAGCTTGGATGTCGGCGAGAGTCAAGCGGCTAAGTTTATCAGGGCCGTTTAAGCGGTTTATAGTCATGCCACTTCCCGGAATCAAACCCATCCGTCAGCCCGATATCGCCATTCACCCGGATCTTTTGGATCCTGCCGGGCAGAAAGACCGGAGCAAGCCGGCCCTGATCGTAATAGGTTCCTGCAACGGTCTCGTTGAATTCCAGCGTTCGACGGAAGGGCCGGGCCAGCGCCTCGCCCTCCGGCCTTGCCCGCAGCTCTCCACCCGCCGTAACCTGCTGCGGCAGCAACACCCATTGTCAAGAACCCCCGCCGGGTGTGTACGGCCATTTTCTGCTCCACCGTTTGTATGGAAGGATTCCTCGCTTTATTACGGTCGTTCACGGGGACGCTCCTCGACAGGGATTAGCTCATAGCCGGAAACCATCGAACGGAAGTTATTCCAACCGGCCTTGATGACTTGGGCGACATGAATCGCGAAGAACAGCAGGAACGCGATCATGATCCAGAAGTGCTCCCAACGAGCCAATTCATAGCCTCCCAAAAACTCAGTGAGCCAAGCTAACTGAACAGGCTTATAAATGGCTGCCCCAGTAATCAGGCTGGCCGCTCCGATGAGGATGATTCCTGTGTAAGCAAGCTTTTGAGCTCCGTTGTATTTGCCTTGTGATGGACAGGACTTCCTCAGATGAAGATCGTGCAAGGTAACCAGAATGGCGTCGCGAAATGACCTGTGATCCGGAAAGACATAGCGCCATTCGCCGGACAATGCCAAGTAGCAGACGTACAGAATTCCATTGACGGCAAAGCACCACCTGAAGAAAAAGTGTAATGCCATGCCGTCGGCCAAACGTTGGGCTAACGTAAAGAGCTTGAAGAACCAATCGGGGAAAAAGTGAAAAAGAGTCGTCCTACCCCATGCCAGACGATATACGTCATTCGCCAGTAAATCATGAGACCGCTCCAGATCATTAGAAACAGGAGCGGGAAACTAATCCAGTGAAACCATCCAATGGCGAGCGTATGCTTCTGGT
>JBBSHP010000213.1:0-7309 GCA_038232555.1 Bryobacterales bacterium | reverse complement strand
GTGGAGACGATTCGCCGCTGGTGGCGCACCATGGGGGCACCAGCGTACCCGCACGCCAAGCGTCTGCTGATCACCGCCGATGCGGGCGGAAGCAATGGCCCCCGCCTACGGCTTTGGAAGGTGGAACTGGAGAAACTGGCGGAGGAAACCGGTTTGCGGATTGCGGTGTGCCATTTTCCGCCAGGCACGAGCAAGTGGAACAAGATCGAACATCGATTGTTTTCCTATATCAGTCAGAACTGGCGGGGCAAGCCTCTGAGAAGCTTCGCAACCATCGTTAATCTGATCGCCGCCACCACTACCGCGACAGGACTCAAGGTGCGTGCCGAGTTAGATCAGCAATCCTATTTGGCTGGCGTCAAGGTAACCGACGAACAATTGGCACAGGTCAGGATTCGACGAGACAAATTCCACGGCGATTGGAACTATGAAATCCAGCCTGGACTGTCATGAACCGATCACATTATTTCTAGACACATCCTAAGGGTGAAGGGCCGGTGGGCTTATCTGTACCGGGCGGTGGATATAGTCGGGCGAACGGTCGATTTTTATCCCAGCGAGAGGCGGGATGTGAATGCTGCGAAACACTTCTTCCGCCAAGCGATCAAGAGTGTTGGCTGGCCGCGCGTGATCACTCTGGATGGCTACGCCGCATCCCATCGTGCCGTGCGAGAACTGAAGGCGGAAGGCAGGCTGCCGCAGCGGGTCCGAGTGCGGTCGAGCAAGTACGTCAACAATATGATTGAACAAGATCATCGACGGATCAACAGCGAACCAGACCGATGCTCGGATTCAAACGGTTAGATCACGCGGCAGTGACGATCAGCGGCATCGAGCTCGTACAGAAGATTCAGAACCATCAAGTTAAGACCCGGCAAGTTGGGTGGCCGCTCAGTCACCATGCCGGAACTTTGGAATGCTGTACTGGCCGCTTATCCGAATTTCCGAAACATCCAAAGGCGCACAGCGCCCTTACGAACTTTGCACCAGAGCCCTCGATTCCAATTTCCCTGAAGCGCTGGTTGCCCTGGGGAGGGTCCGCATGGAATCCAAGCGCTACGATGAGGCGATCCAGCTCCTGCAACGCGCCATCCAGCACACGCTCGAATCGAAGCGCTATCGGTGCGCGTGTATCTATAACAGTGGACGGGCGGCGGCAACTCGATGAGGTTCGCAGCGGGGGCAGCTACCTCTCTCAAAGCGACTTTCGACTCCATTTTGGGCTGGGCCAGGCTACCAAAGTGGACGAGCTAAGGATCCACTGGCCTAGCGGAAGAAGACAGGTAGAGCACAACTTACCGGCGAACCGGATCACGGTAATCCAGGAGCTTCGCTGACGCTAAGCTTCACTGACCCTTCTGAACAAATCAGCAAGGTCGGTAGGTTTGGCATCGACTGTGCCGCGCGCCAAGGAGGGCCCGATGGCAACCGCTTCGTTGTGATCCTCAAACCACACCAGGAAGGAGGACCGGTCCGCGCCCGGGAGCCGCTGTTGATTGATCCAGGTATAGTATGCTGCCATGTCCGCATCGATTAATGAGCCTTGCGGATCGAGCTCGGGTTTCTGCTGCGTTCCCGCTAGCAGTTCGTTCATCGGCTTCTCTCGCTGGCGTGGCACGAATCGCGCCAATAAGGTAACCGGCTGCGCCCGTCGCAAGGCTTCTCGTGCCGCCCATTGCACGAAAGTGGTGCTGAAAATTTGTGTGCCGGAACCTTCCGTCAATAAGCGCATCTGGAATCGCATTAGGACTGGATCACCGCCCGAGCTCGTCATGCCAAGCTCTGCGGGACTCATCTGCGCGAGCATGCTACGGAGCGCTTCGGCTCCGAACTTCGGCGATTCGAAGGCACGTCTCATCTTGGCTGCCAATATGCTCCGCGCCGAAGCTAACGAATCGTACGAAACACTCGTGAGCGCCTTGCAGCAGCCAGCCGTCCTGGCGCCCCCGTCTATATACCAGTGGCCGTACGGTACCGCCTGAGCCATCGCTCTCGCATTAACTCTTTCAAGAATGGCCGGCCACCCATTTTCGGGTTTTACTTTAGTGAAATAAATCCCCTGTCGTCGAAATTTGCGGAACAGCGGATACTGGTTTGCGCTCACTCCCTGTCCAATAACAGCGATACCCAGACGAGCTACTGGAAGCGCTTCGGGCGGTGAGGCTGAAAACATTTTGTTCACGTATTCTTCGGATGCCCGCCGAAATGCGTCCATTTGGTGGGTCGCCCAAAGATGTGCGGAAAGCTGCTCCAGAAACTGAGCAGGGGCAGTCACCCAATCGGCGTTTTCGAGCCGCCCGGAAAGACGTAGATGCGCGAACACTGCCATTTGCCGCTGCAACTGTTCCGGTGACAATGCTTCCAGATAGTCAAGTTGTCGAGCTAATTCCCTTTGCTCAATTGGAAAGTTCCAGTCATATAAGATGATTTCCTTCAGCAGAAAAGGAAGGAACCCCACCGGAAGACGGCGTAGCAAGGCAATCCTGTTCCCCGCCACTTCCTGAGCTTTTTGTGGATAGGTCTTGAAGTCTTCGGTCTTGAGCTGCGTTGGAGACACGGGCCTACAAAACCTCAGTGAGTGGTTTGCCTGTGGCCAGGCGCGGTGAAAAGCCAAGCAACGATCCCAGCGTCGGAACAAGGTCGGTGGATTCGACGGGGCGCTCGACAACTACGTTCTCTCGGACACCGTTCCCGAGCACCATCATCCAGGTGGTGCGCGAGACTGAATCTCCCGTGCGATCATGCTGAAATCCGTTACCTCCCGCACTGCTATCGGAATCCCTGCCGAAATCGGGCAAGATGAACATGGTCGTTTTTCCGGCATACTCCGGTTCGTTCTGAATGGCCCGCCACAACTCCGCACACAGACGATCGGAGCGCTGAATCCCCTCCAGATAGAGGGAGAACGCGCCGGAATGGGCAACGTCAATGTCGTGCAGCGTGATCCAAAGCAAGCTGGGCGCCAGACGCCGCATCAACTGCCGCGCGATATAAACCGAGAGCTCGTCCGGACTCGCCAGACTCTTCGCATGCGCGGTGAAATCGTTAACTGAGAACTTCAAAATGTCCGCGAGTTGATGCATCTCTATGTCGTTCCCGCCTACTACGGGACTGTACATTGCGGATTCGTAGTTGTCCCGAAGCAGATGGTCATAGTTGGTCCTACTGCCGGTTGGCAAGGCGGCGGCTAATAAACGCTTCGGCAGAATAACGCCGGCTCCCAGGCCTGGTCCATAGGACCGATGGCCGCTTTCGCCAATCCGATTGAAGCCATTGCTAGGTGCCACGACCCAAGCATCGGTGGCGGGACGCTTTAAATCCTGCGGAAATACTCAAAGACAGTGGGATATTCCGGAGGCAAGGCAGCAAAGTTGTTGAAAGTCTCATAAACGCCGGTCGCCAAACTTGCCGTGGCCACGTAATGGCCGAGGATTCCGCGATTCACAACTTGGCTAAAGAAAGTCGCCCGCGGTATAAGCTCAGCCAGCAGGTGTTTGATATTTTCCTGGCCGTCGGGAGCGAAGGTTTCGTCATCCCGCGCGCCACCCCCAAACGTAACCACGACTGCTTTCTTTGCACCCGGCGTGGCGGTCGCGACAGCCGGCGAGAAGCTGAATGCGCTACCGAAAGTAGCGCCAGTCGCCGTGCGGAGGAAGTCGCGGCGGCTCCTCGATACCGCTTGTGATATGTCCTGCTGCATGAGATTGGCGGGAAGCTATGAGTACCAGCATACAACCGGGTTGCGCTGGTATCCCGAATTGTCCGTCATCAGTAAGACAACCCAGGGCGAACGGCGGTCTGCGGTCGTTCTTAGAGACGGCTTATCCGTGTTCCTGGAGCACGAAAACCTCGAGAGAGCTGCTGCCTCAATGTACCTTCCGGCATCCCTTTCTGGCGCTGGCTGAAGCAACCGGAGTCTCAGAAGCTGCCAGACGCTCGGGGATAGCGTCTACCCGTCAATTCCAAGATTGCAATATGCTAGTGGCGCGACTGTGACAGCTTTGCTGATGGTGCACAAGGATGCCACACATGCGGATCGTCTGTTTGCCTACTTACTCAACATAACGAATCCAAACAGAGTGTCGCCAGCACCCACCACCAGGTATTGTGACCCATCCAGTTCGTAAGTCATGGGCGCATTGCTCATGCCGGTACCCAGGTTGCCATGCCACAATGGCTCTCCGGTGGTTGCGTTTAGCGCCACCAGGTTATTGGAAGTATCGCCCGCAAAAACGAGATTGCCCGCAGTAGATAGCACGCCGGAACGGGGACCTCCCGGGCCTTCCCACTTATGGCTCCATTTAATTCTGCCCGTCCTATAATCGATGGCTTCCAGCATCGATTCGGACCACCCTCCGTGATCGTTTCCAGCCCACCCTTCCGGTTTCTCGTCGTTATCGAAGATGTAGTACACGCTGTACGCATCAGTTGCATTGACATAAAACAAACCGGTCGCGGGGCTGAAACTTGGGGGCGGCCAGTTGGCGGCTCCGGCCTGGTTCGGCGCTACCAGGGCCCCATCGATTTGGGGCATTTTGTCCGGATTGGGCACGGGCTGGCCCTTGG
Organism: Bryobacterales bacterium; assembly: GCA_038232555.1. Lineage (GTDB taxonomy): Bacteria > Acidobacteriota > Terriglobia > Bryobacterales > Bryobacteraceae > JBBSHP01. Next base: position 2,743 of record JBBSHP010000213.1, on the reverse strand, counting down.
CATCGATACTTTTAGCCCAGTTAGCCTTGGCAAAAGGAGTGGTGCTGATGCTCTTACCAGTGGTACGATCTAGCACGAAAAAATACCCGTTGCGGCTGGCCTGCGCGACTAGCTTACGTTTCTGCCCATTGATCTCCCCATCGATGAGAACGGGGGTCTCGATCGCATCCCAATCATGGGTGTCGTGCGGGGAAGGTTGGAAGTACCATAGCATTTTGCCGGAATCCGGATTCACTGCTACTATTGACTCCGTGTAAAGATTGTCACCCATCCGCCCCTTGCCTGCGATGACCGGTTGTGGATTTCCCGTGCCAAAGTAGATCAGGTTAAGCTCAGGGTCATAGGTAGTAGAACCCCACGTCATGCCGCCTCCGTGCAACATGGCGTCAATACTTGGCCAACTCTGGGCCTCCGGATCGGCCGGCTGGGGATGCGCATACCAACGCCATTGACGCGCGCCAGTTTCCGGGTCGTGCGATTCAATGTAGCCGGGGATATCCAGATCGTCTCCGCTCACGCCTGTGATGATGTGGTTCTTGACCACCAAAGGGGCAACGGTCCCGAAGTACATCTGGTCCATATCGCAAATGCTGGTGTGCCATCTTTCCTTACCGTCTTTGAGATTCAAAGAAACCAAATTGCAATCTGGAGTTTCAAAATATAGCCAGTTTCCATAGATGCCGACGCCGCGATTACCAATGTGAATACCTCCCTTCGACTGCCAGGCGTAGTGCCACACTTCACGGCCGGACCGAGCGTCTATGGCCCACACCTGATCTGGAACGGTAAAGTAGAGAACGCCTCCAACCAGCAGGGGCGTTGACTTGATCGCACCGCCGAAGCCACCTCCGGAATCGGCGCGGTACACCCAGGCAAAGCTCAGAGAGCTGATATTGGCATCATTGATTTTTTTCAAATTGCTGAAGCGTCTCCCTGAGTAGTCCCCGTTATAAGTGGGCCAAGTGTCTGCGGAAAAATCCAGCAGCTTCGCCCGGTCCAGCGATTGGCCCCTAAGCGCAACGAATACGAGAAGAGCGGCAATCACGCTTTTGGCCAGTGTCATTTCAAGGTCTCCAGGTAAGCAACGACGTCATGTATCTCTCTATCGGTGTACTGATCTAGCAAAGCGACATGCACCGCGTATGGATCGTTTTTCTCGACTTTTATAGAAGGAGTTCGTTTGAACGAACGATACTCACCCCGCGAATCCCGGAGAGAGACATTGAAGTCGTCCAGTTTATCTAGAACGCCCTGGACGACTTCCCCGGAGGGTTGGGTTACGGTAACCGTCACTGGTTTCGCTGTTGCCGCGCGGGCGCCAGCGCGGCCAAAGCCGACAGTGCGAGGAAACAAAAATTTCGACTGGATGGTTGGGGGATCGTACTTTTTGGCGATGCCGGCCAGGTCGCCTGTTGGTGAGTGGCAAGAGTTGCACTTGCCAACGCCATTGAAGTATGCTGCGCCTGCTTTGGGATCACCTGTCAAGACGTTCTGCACCTCCAAGCCGGGACCACCGCGGAGCGTGTCAAAAACCGTCTTATGCAAAAAGTGGGCTAGATCGCCGATTTGCTGAGCAGTCAAGCTGGAAGCAGGTTTTCCGCTTTGTAGTGGGTGGCCTTTAGCGAGAAACGGCCCAATAGTGCTGCCATAACGATCATGCAGCACCGTGAGCGAGCGGACCAGGTCGGATCCTTTCTGACTGCCTGACATGTTCGCGTTCGCGCCGCGAGCTCTATTGCCGTGGCATGTGATGCATTGAGCGATGTATATCACCTTCCCACGCTCAGCGCCTTTGACGTCTACAACGTGCGAGTCGGCTGCGCCGGCTCCGAGCGGACCAGGTCCTCTGGCCGGCCCGGCTGAACCGGCACCTGATCGGCTTCCGCGTGGAGGCTGCCGGGTCGCATTCACGTTAGGTCCGAGATTTGCGCTAAGGTATTCGGCAATCTGTGCCAACTCCGCATCCGTCGCCTTGGCTCCGCGCGTCACCATGGCATTTACGACCGCCGCCCACTGTTCCCGCGTCCGACCCGTGCCACTGACAATTTCAGGCCCGTGGCAGGTAGAGCCGCAGACCTTCTGAGTGACATCTTTCCCCATTCCGTCCGGCAACTGGGCCCGGGATGCTGGACCTCCTCTGCCGGACAAGGTCTGCGCGGGAAGGGCTGCGGAGGAAATCACCGTGATCGCCACCAGTGTGATAGTTTTGACCTTCATTGGAGATCAATTCTATCAGGGACCAGGCGTCGAGGCCACTGGCGCTTTGACTTTGTCAAGGCAAAGTAGAAATGTGAAATGTCGTGTGTCCGGCAAAGTAGAAATGTCGCCTTTAGCCTGGACTCTCGGGAGTGCATGTTAATCTGCTCGTGCCGGTGAAGCGGAGACGGGCTCTCCTAAGGAACAAGCTCCACGGGAACCAGTTCATATCCGAGTTCTTTGGCTTGGACGTAAAACCTGTTCCGTTTCCGCGCTTGGGCTTGGTGTTCCTGTTTTTGGAAGATACTCTCGTCACAATCCTGCTGAGAGGTGATTAGGTGGTAAATTACGCGCGCGAGCTTGTGGGCAACAGCGGTTATTGCCTTTGGTGCGCCGAGGCGAGCCTTCGATCTGCGAAAGTGCTCACCCAAGAAGGTCTGGCTCCTATGCAATGCTTGGGCTGCTACTCGCAGAGCTACGGCAGCCCTATTCTTCGTTGGCCGGGTTTTCGCAGACAAAATCCTCCCACCGCTGATCCTCGGATCCG
>JBBSHP010000212.1:0-7353 GCA_038232555.1 Bryobacterales bacterium | reverse complement strand
GTGGGGCTGGTCCGCTTTCACGCTGCGGAGTATCATATGGATCCGCACAAGATCGGCGTACTTGGGTTCTCAGCAGGCGGGCACCTGGCGGCCGATATCAGCACACACTTCGATAAGCGTTTGTATCCCGCTCTCGATGCCGCCGATCAAGTAAGCTGCCGCCCGGATTTCGCGGTGGTCCTTTACCCGGGACACCTTTGGATTTCGAAAGAGCGATTCGACTTGAATCCGGATATTCCTGTTAGCCGCCAGACGCCGCCGACCTTCTTGCTGCAGGCCGAGAACGATCCCGTGGACAATGTCAACAACTCGCTGGCTTACTACATTGCGCTGAAGAACGCCGGGGTTCCCGTAGAGATGCATTTATACGCGGAAGGCAAGCATGCCTTTGGGCTGCGGCGCACAAAGTTTGCGATAACGCGATGGCCTGATCTGGTCGAGACGTGGCTGAGGACGATCGGGATGATGCCGGAGTAGCGTTTCGTGTCGCGGCCTCTGTCTGCTTCAGGTTGACCCCCGTTCAACAGTTCAGAACCGCCCTCTATGCGCCACTGCCGGCAACTACCTCGCGGAGATCGTAGTTGAGCGGATCAAAGCCGGTTGTTAAGGCGGCCGCCTGCTTCATGTGCGATTGAACATCGGGCAGCTGACTCATAGCGACGTAATCCGCTTGGACCACCATTGAGCGTAGTTGACGACCTTGCGTTTATCGCAGCTCATGTAGAGATTCGCCGAGATAAAGCCTGGCTGGTGACGGAAAAGCTTCTCCGTCGCGTTCTTCGTTCTTCAGCAATTTATCCGCTTTGTCGGGTTTGACAGTAAAGGTGTTGCTGAACGTCAGGTAGCAATCCTTCGGATCCAGAGTGCTGGTAGCGCTCTTTGGCTGCTCCGTACTGACGGTGACGGTGTAACCGTCCGGATCTCGAAAAGGCGAAGAATCTCCCGAACGGCCCGTCTGCGGGAGGAAGAACGATTCCGACTTCAGCGACTCTAATCGAGGGAGCAAATGATCAAGCGAGCGCTTTTAAGGCCAATATCGTACCTTCGTGGCCAGTGCTCGGTCCTCTTTGAGAAGCTCCGTGGCAAGCTGCAAGTAAAGATCGAATTTAATCCCAAGCGCCCCTGCTATCTGTTTGAAGAGTCCTTTCCGATTGAAGACTCGAAGAGCTGCTGCGTAATCGCTGTCCTGAATAATAGTCCGGTAAAGCGTTAAATTATCGTTATAGATAGCCGCAATGTCGATACCAGCAGTGTGCTTTCCAAGAGCATCCATCATATCGGTATCGGACTCTCCCGTTGCAGCGAATCCGTTCAGACGAAACTGAACCTCTGCCAACGTGCGTTTGAAGGCCTGTACTTTCGCTTCATTACTCAATTCCTTTAGAATGAGAGTCTCCGCCCGTTGAAGAGCGTCAGTCAGATACAGTCGTTCGCCGATGGCCTTAACCAGTTCTGGAGTGCATAACAGATTCTCGACTTCGGCAACACTCAAAACGAGAATACCATTCGACTGCAACGCCGTGATCTCCTCATCAGGGCGGAAATCCCGATCAATCAAGCCCCTGGCATCGATGTGGTGAAGGCCGGGCGTTTGTCTTAGCGCCCTTGTGGACACGATGACCTGTTCGCACCCGCCTCTAGGAACAATCGACGACTCCGGGTATAGGAGCGCGTAGAGGGTATGGTCGAGCCCGCCTCGCTCGCCCTCCGTGAAAAGGATTGGCTTTCGTGTGCCCAGTATCTCGATAACGACCGCCTCTGGAAGATCTACGGTTCTCGGGATCTCTTCCCACTCCCAAGCGGTTCCGTCATAACTCTTTACCCAGATCTTGGTTGCACCGGTCCGCGAGGCCGCGAAATCTAGATCTTGGGTAATATACACGAATAAACATTGCGGACGAGCAGTCTCTATTGCTGTCCACAAGCGATTGATCAACGAGCGGTGGACATGGAGTTCTGGCTCATCAACTATCACAGTTGTTCCGTTTTTAACGAGAAGAGATTGCGCTAGTAAGTACAGAATGACTCGTTCACCGTCGCTCATTTCCCGTCCCGCGTATTGTCCGAGTTCGAAAGAAACCGTCACCTTCTCGCTGTCAAATTGGAGCTTGCGGTGCGGTAAAAGTTCGCTCCACATACCAAGAAGTGTTTCATCTGGAGATTCTGGTACTGCCGGAACGTGGCCAGAATGTTGAGATTCTCGCATCATAGCAGCGAGGGGTCTATCACGCTCTCGACGTCTAGCGAATAAATTACTCAGGACTGCATCGTAGTCGGTGAGCATCGGTGTCACGCTCAGCGCCGGGCGATTGCCTCTTTGCCATCGGTTATGATGGCGTGCTTGAACGACACCACCGTAGTTGGCAGCCGTCACAGTCCGTGAACCCAAGTACCAATACCTCTCCGACTGTTCAAGAGGAAATAGCTTGACGTTCTCCTCGAAATCAAGGCTTTTTTGCGCTGAGATCCGATGTGCAAGATCGGGATTCGGATGGTTCTCTTCGATCCACGCTCCCATGCGGCTCTTGCCGGACCCGTTGGCTCCAACTATGACAATTGGACCAGACGTCGTGAGGTTTTCGTTAGCCCCTCCCCGCCTTTTCGGGGGCAGCTTCAATTCGAAGTCGGTCATCTGACGCTCCTACTACCGATTTGCTAATAGTATAGGCGAATACAAGGCGAAATGCTTGCTCTTGATCGTTGCCGTGTGCCAATGCCGCTTGTCGTTACGCGATGTCGAAGGCATAGAGCAGTCGGTAGAGGTGACGGCAACAGCCTCTTTGAAGCGGCGGCGCTCGGTTTGCACGCACTGAAGCAATCGGGCTTCTCCAGTGGGCTGGGGGACGCTTCAGGAATTGATCGTGCCGGTTCGGTCGCCGGTGACGTCATAAGCTCACGGTGCGCCGCTTACTAACGTGGCTGGAGTCGAACGGAAGGTCACCGAAGGGATTTTGCGATGAAGAAGGTGATTACTCCACGTTACTTCGCGCCTACGCGTCATCCCAGGCTATCCATGTCACAAGCGACCCGCACACCCCGGTGCCTATTCCACGCGGATTGCGGTGTCGGTAGGGTGTGAGCACAACCAAGGTCGTACGTTTATCGTACAGCCGCTGGGGTCTAAGTTCTCACGCAATTGAAACTCAGCAAATAGATTGGTGGAGGCGGCGGGAGTTGAACCCGCGTCCGAAAAAGCCCGTCATGAAAAGACTACGTGCGTAGCCAGTTCGGTAGTTGTCGGCGGCCACATAAGAACCGGCGAAGAGCGCGGCCGCTTAGCCCGATTGATCTCAGCCTTACAGCTCCGAGCAGAAGCATTGGGCCCAGCCTGCTAAGATGACGTTCGCTAGATGAAGTACAGGCCCTCCACCCGGAACGGCTACTTGATTAATTAAGCAGCGTATGCAAACTGCTGATTGGCAGTTATAGTTTTTCCGAACGTTTTACGGGAGTCCCGGAACCCGGCCGAGGGCCGCGCTAAAGTAAGTCATAGATTGTATGAATTTCACGATGGAACTGCCCGAGGACATCTCCAATGCTCTCCAGGAGCAGTGGGACAATGTACCGCGGCGTGCTCTGGAGGCCCTTGCTATCGAGGGTTATCGCACTGGTGCGTTATCGGAAACACAATTGCGCCGGCTGCTTCGTTTCGAAACCCGGTTTGAAGTGCATGCACTATTGAAGGAGCATCGGGTACCCTACCGCTACTCTGAAGCCGACCTACAGGACGACATCGCCGCTCATCGTGACCTCGGGATTTTGGCATAGCGGTGATCGTCGTTGCAGATAGCGGTCCTCTGCACTATCTCATTCTGTTAAACCAGACAGAGCTTCTTCACGCATTTTACGGTGATGTTTTCGTGCCGGTTGCCGTGGCGCTTGAACTTTCGTGCGCCAGCGCCCCCAGGGTAGTAAAAGAATGGCTCGCTGCCGCTCCCGATTGGCTGCGGGTTCGATCAGTCGAACCCGAGTCGTTACGAACGGTTTCACAGCATCTCGATCAAGGCGAACGTGAAGCGATTGTTCTGGCTGAATCGATTGACGCCGACCTGCTCCTGATTGACGATTCTCAAGGCCGCGCGGAAGCCCGCCGCCGAAATCTGAGGATCACAGGCACGCTTGGCGTCCTCCGGGCCGCTGCGATGCGGGAATTGATTGATGTGCCCGAGGTCATCGCCAATCTGAGAGCTACGAGTTTCTACTTCGACGAAGATTTAATTCGGACGACCTTTGCTGAGTGGCTGCCGGACGGTTAGCGGCGGGGGACTGGGAGGCCGCGCAGGCCACGGCATCCATTGCGCCACGAATCTGTTCAGTGGTATGTTGGGACGCCTTTTTGTCGAGAATTTCGATTGTAGGCGGCAAGCATCGCAAAGGTGCGAGCAAATCACGGGGAGATCTAATTATCAATCGAGGCACTCCTCCTACTTGAACCGTATTGAATTGAGTAAGGAAGCCCTCTTGTTAGAAATTGAGCGCCTTACGGTCCGACAACAAACGCCTGATGCTACTGAAAGCAGGACCGCCGCATAGCGTGCTGTCATTGCAACTATCACGGTGACCCGACCAGGATAAACCAGCACATGCAAGCGGTCCACTCTGGGACTGCTAACAAACTTAAAAGACGTCAGGACAAGCTTAAAGACTTTGAGGCGAGTTGCAGGACGGCTATTGAGCTTCAAGCCAGGAGCATCGCCCGAGCTGCAAGTTGTGGCCTTCCCAACCCTTGGGAAACGTCGATAAACACATTGACCGACGTGAGGGTCGCGCTGCGATCAGGGAAAGATGTCCCCAGCCCAGCGGCGCCAACAGAACTCCGGGACTTGGTTCCCGGCATTGACAAACTCATGGAAATAAGAAGCATGGAGTTTTCATCATGCGACACGAGAATCCTACCCCGTGGCAGCGCGAGAGGAACGGAGGTGCTGGCGCGCGGCGTCTAATTTGTTTCGCAGGGCTTGGGGCAGCGGCTTCGAGGCATTTCGCACTTTCTCGAATCGTTCTTCTTGCCGGATGCGGTGTGCATCAACGGCCAGTTGGTTTTCAAGATAAAACGTTATAGCGCCGTACACCTGCGCGAGACTCAATGCTTCAAACTCTTCCAAGATGGCCTCTGGCGAAAGACCATCGTTGAAACACGCCACGATCGAGTCAAGCGAAACACGCGTGCCCGTGACAAAGTAGCCGCACTCGCGTTCCTCTACGTAGGTATTGGCCATCAAATTCTGGTGGAGGCGGCGGGAGTTGAACCCGCGTCCGAAAAAGCCCGTCATGAAAAGACTACGTGCGTAGCCAGTTCGGTAGTTGTCGGCGGCCACATAAGAACCGGCGAAGAGCGCGGCCGCTTAGCTCGATTGATCTCAGCCTTATAGCTCCGAGCAGAAGCTTTGGGCCCAGCCTGCTAAGATGACGTTCGCTAGATGAAGTACAGGCCCTCCACCCGGAACGGCTACTTAATTAATTAAGCAGCGTATGCAAACTGCTGATTATTGGCAGTTATGTTTTTCCGATCGTTTTACGGGAGCTCGGAACCCGGCACGCCTTACCACAACGATTCAATTCCGTCGAATCCGTTGCGCCCCCCCTTTCATTGACTATCATAGCATTTGGGATGCCCAGCACGACCTCTACACCCAGCATCGCCGATCCCCAGATCGATCAAGGCACGCGGAACGATTTAGCCCCGCTCTATCATGTGGTACTGCTCGACGATGACGACCACACCTACGAATACGTCATTGAGATGCTGATGAAGCTGTTTGCTACTTCGGAATCGGCAGCCTGGAATCATGCGGTGGAAGTGGACAGTACCGGCCGGACGATTGTGATCACGTGCGAGCTGCCCCAGGCGGAATTCGGCCGCGATCAAATTCGCGCTTATGGAGCCGATCCACGCATGCCGCGCTCCAAAAGTTCCATGGCCGCGGTCGTGGAACCGGCGCGTTAATACCCGATCGCGTGCCCGCCGCGACGCCCATCGGACCAGCCCGTTCGCCAGCCGCCCTCCTCAATCATGACGGCGTGCACATCGCCCTGGGACCGTAGATTCGGATTGATGCTGTAACCCTGCTGCCTTAATTTTTCCGCCACGTCCCAGACCAGCGCACCGGGTTCGGCGTCAATACGATCGGGCCGGAACTGATGATGAATGCGGGGAAACTCCACTGCATCGCGCAGCGACATCTTGAAGTCGATTATGTTCAGGATCACCTCCAGTACGGTGTTAGGAATCGTGGCTGAGCCAGGCGATCCCAGCGCGAACCAGGGTTTGCCATCCGCTCGCAGCACGATGGTGGGGGTCATCGACGAGACGGGGCGCTTGCCCGGCCCGATCTCGTTGCGGGCTCCGGGGCGCGAGCTGAATCCGCTCATGATGTCGTTCAGCAAGACGCCTGTTCCTTTGGGCATCACTTGCGACCCATAGAAACCGTTCAAGGTATAGGTATTCGTAACGATGTTGCCGTCCTTGTCCACGACGCTGAAATGGGTAGTCTGAGCGGACTCGTTTGAAGATTCGGCCGGGGCCGCCCCATCCAGGTCCGCGCTGGGCGTGGCTTTGTCCGCATCGATCCTGGAGGCCCACTCGCGGGCGCGGGCCTTGGAAGTTAACAGGGGTAGGGGCACCGGGAAAAAGGCCGGGTCCGCCGCATAGGCATCGCTGTCGCGATACGCCCGGCGCATGGCTTCGATCTCCAGGTGCAGGGATTGCGAAGCCCCCTCCATACCCAGTTTCATCGGAAACGTCTCCAGAATATTCAACATCTCGAGCAGGGTGAAGCCACCGCGGGAAGAGGGCGGAACGGTGAGAATCGGATACCCGCGATAATTCCCCTGCAAAGGATCTCTCGCAATGGCTTGGTAGGACTTTAGATCGTCATAGCCGATGGTTCCGTGGTGGGCTTGCATGTCCGCCGCGATGCGACGGGCGGTTTCCCCTTCATAAAATTCGCGCCAGCCATTCTTTTGCAGGCGCGCAATCGTTTGGGCCAATTCCGGCTGCTGGACGATCTCGCCCTGTTTCAGCGGCTCGGTCCCGCCATGCAGGAACACGCGGCTGGTCTCAGCGAAATCCTTCATCACGGGAACCTGCAGCGCGAGAATCAATTCCATCCTCTGCGATGCCGGAAATCCCTCTTTCGCCAGCCGCCGGGCGGGTTCGAGCAAGTCTCTCCACGGCTTGCGCCCGAACAGCTGATGCGCCAAGGCAAGACCGGCCACCGTCCCAGGAACCGCGGACGCCTTGTAGCCGATGTGGGCTTCGTTGGGGTCCTGATACAAACCGGGCTTCGCCAGCGCGGGCGCGGTCTCTTTGTAATCGATTACGTGGGAGCGGCCATCCGACATGCGCAGCAG
>JBBSHP010000211.1:0-7391 GCA_038232555.1 Bryobacterales bacterium | reverse complement strand
ATGCACGGCACCATCATGGTTTTTTTCGTGCTTTCGATAACGCCTCAGAGCGCATTCGGAAACTATATGTTGCCGTTACAGATCGGCGCGCGGCAAATGGCTTTTCCGCTGCTGACTGCATTATCGTTCTGGTTCACAGCTGTTTCATTTCTAGTCCTGCTTGCGGCTTTCGTGGTATCGGGAGGGGCGCCGTTGTCCGGTTGGACAGCCTATCCTCCATTGAGCGCTGTAGGCGCAGTGTCCGGACCAGGGCAAGGTCCTGGACAAACGCTATGGATCGTGAGCATCGGGATTTTCTGCATCGCGTCGACCATGGGCGCGATCAATTTCATTGCCACTGTACTCGATCTCCGGCAGCCCGGTTTGCGTATGATGCAGCTTCCCCTGACGTGCTGGAACTGGTTCGTCACCGCGGTGCTCAGTCTGCTCGGATTCCCCGTCTTGCTCGCGGCCGGAGTGCTGCTGCTACTTGATCGTAGTGTGGGCACAAGCTTTTTTGTTCCGAGCAATCTACTGATCAGCGACCGGATCATCACGCATCAGGGTGGCTCCCCGCTGCTGTGGCAGCATCTTTTTTGGTTCTTCGGCCATCCGGAGGTTTACATTGCGATCCTACCCGGCATGGGACTCATATCGGAGATCATCTCCACATTTTCGCGCAAGCCCATTTTCGGCCGCCGGGCCATGATCCTCGCTACCTTCGCGATCGGTTTCCTGGGGCTTTTAGTTTGGGGACATCACATGTTCACCAGTGGAATGAGCCCCTACTCATCGATCGCGTTTTCAGTTCTTTCCATGACGATTGGCGTTCCCTCGGCCATCAAAACCTTCAATTGGTTGGGAACCCTCTGGGGCGGACGCCTTGAACTGAACACCGCCATGCTATTTGCGCTGGGTTTTGTCTCGGTTTTCGTTACAGGCGGCCTGAGCGGCATTTTTCTTGCACAACCGGTACTTGACCTCTACTTTCACGACACATATTTCGTGGTCGCCCATTTTCACCTGATCATGGGTGTGGCTGCCATCTTCGGAATTTTTGCGGGCGTGTTCTATTGGTTCCCACTGATGTTCGGCCGGTTACTGAACGAGACCCTCGGCAAAATTCATTTCTTTGCCACTTTCGCCGGCGTATACGCCCTTTTCGTTCCCATGCACGTGGTCGGGATCGCGGGTAATCCGCGGCGTTATCCGGATTTTACGAACTTCGAATTCCTCACACCTCTGATTCCGTTGCATCAATTCATGACATGGGCTGCCTTTCTCACCGCGGCAGCGCAGGTTGTTTTCCTGGTGAACTTGTTCTGGAGCATTCGACGAGGGCCGGTGGCGCCTGCGAATCCCTGGTCCGCGGATACGCTGGAGTGGAAGAATGTCCAGGAATGATCTGCTATTTGACGCGGAAAGTGAAAAGCTACCAGGGCGGGATGCGGACCGCAACACTTCCTTCAGCGGTCTGCTGGCTGTATTGGCGGCGATAACGATGCTTTTCGCCGCATTCTCGAGTGCCTACATCGTACGCCGTGGAATTTCGACCGACTGGACTCCATTGCGGCCCTCCGCCTTGCGTTGGCTAAGCGCGATCACCCTGTTGCTGAGCAGCACGATCCTGGAGTGGGGAGAAAGGCATCTGCCCCGGCGTCGCGCTTACCGCTTCATCGTGGCGGCGTTCGGCCTAGCCGCCTGCGTGATCCTGATTCAAAGCTGGAGAGGACTGCCACCAGAGGGGGAGTTCCCGGCGGCCAGCCCCGCGGTGGCATTCGTTTCGATTTTCACGGGCGCATTTCTGCTCTGTCTAATAGCGGGGATCATCGCGATATTAAGAGCAAATGCGCGCGGCGACAGCTCGACTCTGTACTGGCACTATCTGGCGGGATTATGGATAGCGCTTGCGATGTTCTTCCAGGTATGGCCATGATAATTCTTTTCCTACAGTGCGTGATGTGCTTTCGCACCGCGGCCGCTCAGCAGCTTGAGCGCGCCCGTGCGCTCAACGAAGGCATCTTTTTACTTGGGATCCCGCCGCTCTGCATCCTCGCCGGATTCGTTTATCTGGTATACCGGCGCCGATGAATCTTTCAAACATCGGAGCAAGGGACCAGCATGGAAGCTATAGTCCACCTCTCAGATAGGCGATGATATCCGCGATGTCCTTGGGCTTCAGATCTTTCTCGAGTCCCTCCGGCATGAGCGACACCGAAGACGCGCGGATTTCAGCAATGTTCTTCCTCAGCACGGTCTGATCGCCTTCCTCGGTACCACCTCGCAGGGTAACGGAGCCCGGGGTTTCGTTCGCGATGACGCCGTCATACATCCGGCCGTCCTTGGTCGTAATCACGTAATTTACAAACCGGGGCTCGATCGCATAGCTCGGATTCAGGATAGAGGTGAGCAACTCCTCCTTGGTCTTATTGTTGATGCCCGACAAGTCGGGACCTACGCGACCGCCCTGCTTGCGGGCCATATGACATTTTGCGCAGTTGTCTTCAAACAGCGCCTTCCCGTGTCCGATTTCGCCGGGGAGCATAACCGCGTCGTGGTAGCTCGCCACCACTTTGGCGCGGTCGCTCGTAGTGCTCTCCAGCAGCGATTTAGCCTTTTTCGCGATGGCAAGATCGGGGTCTTCATATAGGTGCGAACGCGCACCGGCATCCAACGCCGCTGGCTCTACCTGGCCGTCTTCGATGGCTTTGAGCAGCATGGGAACGCGATTCTTCTGCGACAGCAACGCATCCACCGCGCGCTTCCGCGCCGGGGGACTAAATCCGCGCCAGTTATCTAGAATCATCCGGCCGGAAGCAGTCTCATTAAATGCCGCCAAGGAGTCCACCGCCGCCGCTTCCACATCGGGCGACGGATGGGACTCCAAAATTTGGTTGAGTTGCGGCCCAACAGTTTCAAAATGCCCTCCCCGCAGCGCTCGAATAGCGACAATGCGTTTGGGATCGGGGAGCATCGCGTTCACCGCATCGGCGCTCGCGCGCCGCACCAGTCCGGCCAGTTCAAAATACCGGGAAGCTTCCCAGGCGGCTTTCTGGACAGGTTCACTATCCGATGTCAACAGTCGGGTTAAAGCTCGCTCGGCGCCGGAAACCTGAAGGTTGTGGGCATTCGACAGTTTGAGTCCGCGGGACAGCCCAGCTAGTTCCTTGTCCGGCTGGTGCAATGTAGAGAGCGTTCCGAACCACCGCGCCAGTTCGGTCTTGTCTTGTCGCGCTCCAATCAGCGCTGAAAGCTCGATCAGCAACTCCGGGTCAGACCACGATTCTCCTTTGGCGATGAGCATGTGATAAAAAGGCGACGCGGAATCCGCGACGGAGCTTAGGATTGCAACACGGAACCAGGGGTCCGAGGAGCGCTGGTGGGCCAACTGCGCCAGAGTTCCAAGCGCGCGCCGATCCTTCACATCTCCGATGGTCAACGCCGCCTGGAATTGAACCTGCGGATCCGGGTCGGCTGCCATGGCCAGCACGGCACCTCCGAGTTGCTTCGAGTTCTCGAGTAGCGGCTCGCTGATCTGGAGGGCATTCTTCCGAATTCGCCAATCGGGATCTTTCAGCGCATTTTGCACCTCCTCTGGCTCCAGTGCGCCCAAATAGCTCAAGAGCCATAGAGCGTGAACACGCCCTTCCGGCGACGCAACGTTCCCAGCCATTTGCTTCAATTCAGGAATGGCCGCTCGATCCTGCCGCTCGAGCAGCAGTCTATGTGCGGTGAATCGATGCCATCCATTCGGATTGGCCAGTTGCTTCACTAGTTCCGCCGAACCGGCAGCGCCCAGATTGGGTTTCAAATCTCCGTGACGTAACGGATGATTGGGAACGATCCGGTAAATACGGCCCATGGTGTCGCCATTATGGAAATTAATTTTCCGGCGGATCTCTTCCGGAATAGACTCCGGCGTTTCGATAACCTGCCGATAGATATCGGTGAAATAGAAGTTGCCGTCGGGAGCATTGGCGAAATTACAAGGCCGGAACCACACATCCTTGGCGGCCAGAAACTCGACGTTGTCCTCAGCCCTGTGCGCGGCAAATGTGGGGCCATCCGGTCGAATCAAGTCCTGATGGATCAGGTTGCCGCTGACGTCTCCCGTGAACACGCTGCCGCCATAATTCTTCGGGAAGGCATCTCCGTTGTAAATTGTCCCACCCGAAGCTGCCGTGAACCAACCTCCCACCTGCTCGGTGATGCCTAACTTGTTCTCGTTATAACGCTCCTGGCGAATCTTGGTCCGCGCCTTGCGCCATTCCTGTGGACCGGTGAGCGGATACATACGCCCCGACGGGCGCCCGTGATCGGATATATCCTGCGCCACGGCCCGGACCTCCAGCAGCGGAGCGCGAGCCAGGTACTTCATAGCTACAACGACATGGCGGATGTGAGTGGTGTTCTGAGAAATAAAGCGCTCTCCGAAGTCATCGATTGTCGATCCGAACTGCGCCGGACCAGACGCAGCTTCCGCCTTTCCGCTGATGGGATCAAAACGAAAGTCGGCGCCGCGCACCAGGACCGGGGCCATGTCGGGATGTGCCGGTGATGTGATACGTCCATCGTTGCCGGTATTCGAGCAGTAAATCCAGTTGTCCGGCCCTAGCCGCGGGTTGGTGATCCGGGTCTCATGATTCGATTTCGAAAAGCCCGTATAGAGAACATCGCGGACGTCAGCTTTCCCATCGCCGTTGGTGTCCTTCATGTACAGGATATTCGGCGCACTCGTGACGATCAGTCCACCCTTCCACGGCATGAGGCCGCTGACGGCAAGGACATTATCGGCGAAAACAGTTGCGCGATCGATCTTACCGTCGCCGTTGCTATCTTCAAGCAGCCGGATGCGGGAACGAGCCGACTTCCCGGCGGGCGGGTCCTCCGGATAGTCCATCATTTCGGCGACATACACTTTGCCAGCCTCATCGAATGCCATGTCCACGGGACTCATCACTTCAGGTTCGGCCGCAAAAAGCTCTACATGGAAATCGCCGCGCACCTGCATGGACTTCAGGGAGTCAGCCGGGCTAAGCGCCCGCTCTTCGGGGTTCTTCTTTGAACAAGCACAAAGTAATATCAAACCGGCAGGAAATATCGTTCGCAGACGCATCTATGCGGGATATTCTAGCAGCGTATCGCGTCTCGTGATATCCTGCCCCAAATGCGGACAACTACTAAGATAGTGTTAACTGGCGCCTTCCTGGCAGGCGTTTTCGCGGCTCATTCCGCGCAGAAATTGACCAAGCAGTTCCTGAACGTCAAGGGTGAGAAGCCGCCGGGGTACACGCATGTGGTGACATCCGCGCCCGGCAAGATGATTTTTATTTCGGGGCGTGGCGGAGCCGATGCCGAAGGCAAACTGTCGCCCGATTTCGCAACGCAGGCCAGGAATGCTTTCGAAGATCTGAAGCGTTGTTTGGCTTTGGCCGGCGCCGATTTCAAAGACGTCGTCAAGATCAACTACTACCTCAAAGACATCTCCAGCGTGGCGGTTTTGCGTCAGATTCGCGCGCAGTACCTGGATGCCGGCCACCCCCCGGCAGCGACGCTGGTGCAAGTGGGCCTAAGCGGCGGGCTATTGCTTGAAGTGGAAGCGATCGCGATGGTTCCCGAGTAGGCTAACCGTGCCGTCGAATATTGCGCGCTTACTGGGAGCGATTATTTGTGCCGGAGTTCTCGCCGCCGGGGATACGCCTGAACAGCAATGGGCCAAACGCCGCGAGCAAATCCTGTCGGCTATGCAGGAGGTCATGGGACCGCTGCCAAAAGACCCCGGCAAGGCACCCGAATTCGCCGTGCTGGCAGAAACGGTCTTTCCGCATTTCATTCGCAAACAAATCCGGTTTGCTTCGGGCGACGGAGATTTCGTTCCCGCTTACCTGTTTATTCCGGTCCAAACTCGTCACCCCGCTCCCGCGGTCCTCTGCCTGCACCAAACCATTGAGATCGGTAAGGGCGAGCCAGCCGGGCTCGACAGCAGAACCAATCTCCATTACGCGCTTGAATTGGCTGAGCAGGGGTACGTCACACTGGCACCCGACTACCCGGGTTTCGGCGATTACCATGTCGATCCTTATGCGATGGGTTACGCCAGTGCCACGATGAAAGGGATCCGAAATCACCGCCGCGCTATCGATTTGCTAGTTTCCATGGCCGAGGTGGATCCTCGGCGCATCGGCGTGATCGGCCATTCTCTCGGCGGGCACAACGCTCTTTTCCTCGCGGCGTTCGACTCGAGAATAGCCGCGGTGGTGACGAGTTGTGGCTTCACCTCGTTCGCCAAATACTACGGCGGTGACTTAACCGGCTGGAGTCATCGTGGCTACATGCCCCGCATCGCTTCGGTTTACGACAAATCGCCGCAAAAGATGCCGTTCGATTTTTCAGACGTTTTGGTAGCCATCGCTCCGCGCCCTGTCTTTATCAATGCTCCCGTACACGACGCCAATTTCGACTGGACTGGCGTCGATGACTGCGTAAGATCGGCCCAGTCCGTCTACACTGGCGTGTTTCATCGACCGCGCGCGCTAAGGGTAGCGCATCCCGACAGCCCACACGATTTCCCGCCTCAGGTGCGCAAGCAAGCCTACGCGTTCATAGCCGAAGCTCTACGAAGGAGGGGACCCTGAGAAAGCATCAGCCAGAAGATAATAGGATTCATCATGACCGCCTCACCCGACCTGAATGCGTGGCTCCAAAGCTTCGTTAAAGATCATCACGCTATAGCCGGTACCCTACACATATTTGAAAATGGCGGTCTGAGACTTGCGGCAGCAGTTAATATTCCTCCTCCGGTACAGGAGGTAGTGGCGTGGGTTCCCAACGGCAAAGGAATGGCCGGACTAGCTCTTCAACGCAAGCATCCCGTTCAAACCTGCAACTTGCAGGAAGACCGCTCGGGAAACGTGAAACCTGGAGCCAAAGCTGTAAACGCTCAGGCGGCGGTGGCGCTCCCGGTCATGAACGCCGGGGGAGACGTGCGTGCCGTAGTCGGAATCGCATATCAGGATGAGCGTGAATTCAGCGCCGCCGATCTTGAGGATCTGACCGTGTCAGCCTCAACCGTGCCCGCGTAATCGCGCCGATTCTAAACGATCGCCGGTTCTGGTCATCCAGACTGAGTCAGGCATACTGAGTGCAGGAGATGTGCATTGATTATGAGAAGCGCTTGGATGGCCTGCGGAGTTGTTTCGACGCTGCTGCTTGTAAACTGCGGCGTGCCAAAAACGCAATCCGAGAATACCGAGTCGAAGGAGCAACCGACTAAGAAAGCCGCCGGCACACCCGCCGGAATTGATGAGGCCAACAGCGGGAGTATTTCGGGCAAAGTGAATTTCGAGGGCAGCAAGCCCGTGATGAAGACCATCGATATGTCAGCGACAACGGCTTGTGCAAAAGAGCACAGT
>JBBSHP010000210.1:0-7397 GCA_038232555.1 Bryobacterales bacterium | reverse complement strand
TACGGAAGATCACGACCTTGCCGAGATCAATCACACCTTTGTCTTCGACCAGACTCATCGGCCTGTGACCTTGCGAGTGGACGGACTCGGACAGCCTCAGCAGCCGGTAGGCTCCATCTCGATCGGGACGCCACCTATCGATGAGCTAAGGACCGCCCTGGCGGGTCTCCCCTTCGGGTCGGAAGTTGCCGACGCAGTCGCCCAGGCGTACCAGCCCGGTGTGTCCTTTGGAGTGGCGTTCCGGGAACTACTGCGAAGCCTGCTGACCGGCCGCGGGATCCTTTTCGTGGACCCGCTCGACGCTGGTCTGAGAAGCATCATGTCGCCGCTGCTCGCAACCGCCATCACTCGAGCGGGCGAGCTCAAGGATCGGCTGCTCACGCGGAATCGGGAGTTGGAAGCTGCGGGCTATCACGCTCAAGTGCACATCGAGCCGCAAAGCTCGCTGTTCTTTCTGCTCGATGGGAATCGCCGGATCACGCTGCGCAAAGAAGATGGCGAATACGTTTCCAAGGACCGGCGGTACTCTGCCGCTGAATTGGCGGAGCATGCCGAGCAACTCTCGCCCAATGCATTGCTTAGGCCCGTGATGCAAGACTACTTGCTGCCTACCGTCGCATACGTGGGCGGTCCGGCTGAATTGGCTTACCTGGCGCAGTCGCAGGTCCTGTATCAAGAACTGCTGGGGCGCATGCCGGTGGTGGTGGCCCGTAGCGCTTTCACCTTACTGGACCACCATTCCGCGAAGACCCTGCAGCGGTATCAACTCTCCTTGCCCACCGTGTTTCACGGCGAAGCTCACACCCGGGAATCCATTGCCCGCCGGCTGGTTCCTGCGGCCCTGACCGGGGAGATAGAAGAAGTGGAACAGGCCACCGCGCAATCGCTTGACCGTCTGCGGACCCACTTCACCGATTTCGATCCGACTCTGGCGCGTGCACTGGATAACAGCCGCGCGAAGATCCTCTACCAGCTCTCCAAGATGGGGCGGAAAGTAGCGCGAGAGACGCTCCGCAGAGACACGCGGGCCGCCGAGGATGCACGTCTGCTTTCGAGCTTGGTCTATCCGGAAAAGCATTTGCAGGAGCGCTATTACTCGATTTTGCCGTTCCTGGCCAAGCATGGGGATGGACTGCTCGACACGCTCTACGACAACATCCACCTGGATTGTCCCGATCACAAGTATTTGGTCGTCTGATTCATGAAAATCAATCACGTTAAGAAAGCCCTTGCTGAAGGCAAGATTCAACTGGGAACCGGTTTCGCGCAACTCCGCTCGCAGGACGTCGTTCGCATTCTCGCCGCCGCCGGTTTCAACTGGGCGTTTCTGGATACCGAGCATGGCGGCTTCGACCTGGAGACCATTCAGGACCTCTGCCGCATAGCAGCCTACGCGGGGCTGAGCCCCATCGTGCGGGTGCCGGACCTGCAGTATGCGTTGATCGCGCGCGCCCTGGATTGTGGCGCGGAGGGCATCATCTTCCCTCGCGTGGAATCGCCCGAGCTGCTGGCCAAGGCTATAAGCTGGATCAAATTTCCGCCCGTGGGCGTGCGCGGTTTCGGCTTGACTCCGCTGCATGTCGATCACGAGAAGGTCGGCATCCCCCAGATGATCGATCACATGAACGCGAACACCATGGTGGTGCTTCAGATTGAAACCAAGCTCGCCGTGGAGATTCGCGACGAACTGCTCTCGGTGCCAGGCATCGACGCAGTGATGGTCGGCCCGGTAGACCTGTCGATCTCGCTAGGAGTGCCCGGGGATTTCCAGCACCCCCTGATGGTGGAGGCCATGGAGCAAATCCGGGACAGTTGCGTAGCCCACGGCGTCGCGCCCGGAACCCAGACGCGCACTCTCGCGTTGGCGAAATTTTGGAAAGAGCGCGGCATGCGCTTCCTCGGCTGTAGCAGCGAGACCGGCATGTTGTTTGAGAAAGCATCCGAGCTGATCCGCGAACTCACTTAAGCGCTGGTATACTCAGAAGCGATACTTGCCGAGCGCTGGAGTGGCGGAACTGGCAGACGCACGGGACTCAAAATCCCGCATCCTTCACTGGGTATGAGGGTTCGACTCCCTCCTCCAGCACCATTCGGTTGGCGAACACGGATCGAGCAGCTTAATCCGGCAGCTTCATCAGCCAGACCGAACCGCGCTTTTCCATGTGGGTAAACATGATGCCCTCGACGCCAACGTGCAATTGGTCGTCAGCGCCGAACTCTGGAGTGGATCCCGGCCACATCTCCACCTTCTTCACTGCATTCGTATCGAACCGGCGCCTCACAGGATCGAATGGATAGGTCATCAGATCTTTTCCCTGACTGAAGTACCACAGGTTACCGGTTTGGCTATCAGCAACTGTTGACTTGGCGCCGGGACCCGTCACCTCTATCCATTGCGAGATCGGCGGTCCGTCCAACGACCAAGGGACGAGATAGAAACGAGAATCCGCCGAGTCGGGTTTTCTGGCATAGATGATCACCCAGTTGGCATTCTCCCCAAATGGTTGATCGGGGTAAAGCGAGTCGGTGGGATGCGACAACCATGGTTTCGATTGGCCTGTTTCCAGATCGAGCAGGTGAATCGCAAGCTTGCGTTTTGGGTCGGAGCCCCGGTGATCCTCCGGATCGAGAAAAGCGTAGCGGGGATCGGGCGTGATCCCGTAGGACCTACCGCACTTGTGGCACACTACCCGGGGTGTTTCCGGCGATTCCACCGGCCGCACCTGGATGGAGGTCCGATCCCCTTCATAGAGTGATCCGATTAGTTGCTTGTTGTCGAATGAAAGCCTGGCGGTGCCCCCGTTGGATCTTTCCCCTGTGGCGACGAGTCGCTCCTGCCCACTCTCCACATCGCGCAAGGCGATAGAGACAACATTACTTTCGTTGAAGATGTAGATCAGAAGCAACCTGCCGCTGCTTTGGATGATGTTCTTAGACCTCCCATCGGCCGTAAGTCGCCGGGTCGGGCCGGTGACCACTCCGCGTTTCGTATCCGCGGGCATCCAGTAGAGGTCGGTCCTCAATTGCATCGACTGCACTGCGGCGAGACCGCTGGCGGACACGCTAGTCACATATTCCTGCCCAGTCCCAAACGTGAGTTGGCGCGGAGCTCCGATGGGCTGAAACTGCGCTGATATCCGCAACTCCCAGACATGCGACTGGTTGTCCTTCTGCCCTATAAACAGGAGCCGATCGCCATGCGCCGCCGTAAGAAAGTTGACGCCTGCGCCGGCTTGCTCCAGGAGCCGCTGCGCTCCGGTTTCCACTACCTCGCCTTCTCCGAGCGGAATTACTACTACATCGTCCTTGGCTTGCTTCAGTCGCCCGTTCACGATCAGATGGTGGCTGTCGGAGGTCCACCTCGGCGCGCGAAAAACACCATCGTTCTTCAATCTGTCATGGGCAGCCACTGCGCGCGGCTCGCCACCCTCCAGCGGCACAGTGAGCAGACGCGGGGGCCAGGATGCCAAGTCGTAGAACGCTACGCGGCTTCCGTCCGGAGCAACCACCGGAGAATTCATCCGTCTGGATCCCTTAATCAACGCGATCTGCCGCGACTGCCCTCCCAGTAGCGGGATTGACTCGATGAAGCTGTCCTCATTGCCGCGCCTTTGATAAACAATACTCAGCCCGTTCGGGGTGAAACGCGGGAATCGGCACTGGTCGGAGAGATGAGTCAGCTGTACCGGAGCGCCGCCTACCGGCTGCAGCCACAATTGCTCCCTTTCCTTGGTTACCGCCCCGGTCGGAAGAATAGACGACAAACTTCCCATCCGGAGAAATACCCGGACTGTCGTCCGAGGAATCGTCGTCGGGTGACAGACGAGTCATTTGCGTTTGTTGAGGCGCAGCTACAGGCTTCTGGCGCCACACGGCCCACGCGCCTCCAATCGCAGCTACCACTGCGGCCATCGCGACCGCGGGCCAAAGCCAGCGCCGCGCTTTATCAGCGCGCGGTGCATGGGGCCCCGTCTTCCCCGATTCAGACTCCTCCCGCAGTTCCGCCAGCGCCAACTTCACATCGACCATATGCTGACTGCGCCGGTTGACGTCTTTACGCAAGCAGCGGGCGACCAGCCGTTCCAGTTCCGGCGGCGTGGAGGACGTAATCTCGCTAAGAGGCTGGGGGTCCTTCTCCACTACCGCGGCTAGCGTGGAAATGCGCGATGCTCCCCCGAAAGCGCGCTTCCCGGAGAGCATCTCGTACAGCACCGCGCCGAAGCTGAAGATGTCACTGCGCGCATCCACCGCCTTGCCTTCGGCCTGCTCGGGCGACATGTACGGAACGCTGCCGAGAATGGTGCCCAGCTCGGTCGGCGGCTTGTGCATGGCGACGGTGACGGTTTCGTCGGCGGCGGTGGAGGCCGGCCTCATGAGCTTTGCCAGTCCGAAATCCAGCACCTTCACGCGGCCCTGCGAGTCCACCATGATGTTGCCGGGCTTCAGGTCGCGATGAACGATGCCAGCGGCGTGCGCCGTCGCCAGCGCATCCGCCACCTGAGTGGCAATGCCGAGCGCATCAACCATACGCATCCCCTTGGGTAGGATCAGCTCGTCGAGCGCCTTACCGTCCACCAGTTCCATAACGATGTAGGTCTGGCTGTCCTGCTCACCGATGTCGTGGATGGTGATGATGTTCGGATGATTCAATGCGGAAGCGGCTTTGGCCTCCTGGACGAAGCGGGCACGGCGGTCGGCGTCGGCGAGTTTGCTCTCGGGCAGAACCTTAATGGCGACCAGACGTTCCAGGCGAGTATCGCGCGCCTTGTACACGCGCCCCATGCCGCCCTCGCCGATAATATCCAGCAGAACGAAGTGCCCCAGCTTCGTCTCGGTCATATCCACCTCATAATAGTCGATGGGATTGCTATGAACTAAAATGATAGACTTGAATCCCAGCACCAAAAGAGAGACCTTATGACTAGAAAAATATTTCTATCCGGTTGCGCCGCGAGCATGCTGATGGCGTTAGGCGCCTTCGCTGCCGACACCAAGCCGAAGACTGTGCTCCATGTGATCACCGTCAAGTGGAAAGCCGACGCGACTCCAGCCCAAATTGACAAAGCCCTCAAGGGCGTCGAGGCGCTGCCTGCGCAGTACCCCGGGATCACCCGGGTGTGGACCAAGCCAATCAAGAAGCAGCTTCCCGAGGGTTACAATCACGTCATCGTGATGGAGTTCGCCAGCGAGGACGCTTTGACCAAGTACGCCGACAGCCCCGCCCAGAAGAAGTGGTACGAAGCCTACATGGCGGTTCGCGAAGAGAGCCGCACCAGCGATATCACCAATTAAGGCCAAGTGAATACAGTTCGGGGCCTGCTGGACCCGTCCGAACTCGGCGTCACGTTGATGCATGAACACATCTTCGTGCTCTCCGCCGAGATCATGCAGAATTATCCCGAATGCTGGGGCGACGAAGATCGCCGGGTGGAAGACGCCGTAGTCTGTTTGAATGAGTTGCACGCCCGCGGCGTGGATGCCATCGTCGATCTTACGGTGGTCGGTCTAGGGCGCTACATTCCACGAATTCAGCGCATCGCGGCACGGACGCCGCTCCACATCGTCGTCGCGACCGGAATATATACCTACAACGACCTCCCTTTCTTTTTTCAACTGCAGGGCCCGGGCACGGTTTTCGGCGGACCCGAAATGATGACGGAGATGTTCGTCAAGGATATCGAAGAGGGTATCACCGGAACGGGCGTGAAAGCCGGGATACTCAAGTGCGCCACCGATGAACCCGGTCTTACTCCCGGCGTGGAACGAGCGTTGCGTGCAGTTGCCCAGGCCCATCGGAAGACCGGCGTGCCCATCTCCACGCACACCCACGCGCGAAAACGCCGGGGCCTGGATCAGCAGCGGATTTTCCGCGAAGAGGGCGTCGACTTGAACCGCGTGATTATCGGCCATTCCGGTGACACCACCGATCTCGGGTATCTCGAAGAACTCATGGAGCAGGGGTCCTACCTCGGCATGGATCGCTTCGGTATCGATACGTTCTTACCGTTCCAGGACCGCGTGGACACCGTCGCTACGCTTTGTGAGCGGGGGCATGCCGGACAACTGGTGCTCTCGCACGATGCGGCCTGCTTCAACGACTGGCTACCTGAGCGGGCCCTTCCAGCCATGCTTCCAAACTGGCATTATCTGCACATACACAACGACGTCATCCCGGCCTTGAAACAGCGCGGCGTGACCGAGGCGCAGATCGCTACTATGTTGGTGGATAACCCCAAGCGGATTTTCACCCATCAGGGTGCCTACTGAATGATCCAGCCCTTCGATCAGACCGGCATCAGTCGCGATTCCCGGCAGATTGCGCATTACGACGCTTTGCCCAACTCTCTGGTGGAGATGCTGCGAAGCACCGTCGAGCGCTCTCCGGATGCGGAAGCGATCGTGGAGATCGGCGGGGAGCGCATCACTTACCACCAACTGTGGGACCGCTCGGCGCGCGTGGCCGGTGGGCTTCGGGATCTCGGGATTAGGCCCGGAGATCGCACCGCCATTCGACTGAGCAATGGTCTGGAGTGGTGCCTCGCCTTCTTCGGGAGCTTAATGGCTGGCGCCGTGGTAGTGCCGGTGAACACCCGTTTCAGCGCCACTGAAGTGGATTACGTCATCTCCGATTCCGGCGCGACATTCGTCTTTGTGCCTGGATAGCCTCTGCCCGAAGGGGGCCCCTTCGCGATCGAGCATGTTGCCAAGGCAGACATGGCCGCCATCTTTTATACCAGCGGGACAACGGGTTTTCCCAAGGGCGCAATCACCACTCACGAGTGCTTCCTCTCCAACGTCGAAACATGCTTTCGGATTGCGCCACTTCCCCGAGACCAAGCGGTCCGCTCGCTGGTCTCCGTGCCGCTCTTTCACGTTACCGGCTGCAATAGCCAGTTGCTCCCCACTTGTTCGGGCGGCGGAACCACTGTCATCATGCCCGCTTTCGATGTCCAGAGCTTTCTACGCGCGATCGTGGACGAGCGCATCGACAGCATGGCCTCGGTCCCCGCGATTTACTGGCACGCCATGAATCAGCCGAACTTCCGTGAGTTCGATATGCGGCGAGTGCGCTGGGTGATGTACGGGGGTGCGCCAACGGCTCCGGATGTGGTGGAGCGCATCATGATGTCTTTCCCGAATGCCCGGGTGGGCAACGGCTTCGGCCTGACCGAAACGTCGTCCGTCGCCACCTTCCTGCCGCATGAATTTGCACGGACGCGGCCGGATTCGGTAGGCTTTGCGGCTCCAGTGGTGGATCTGGATATGTTCGAAGTGGACGCGAGCAGCGGAGTGGGCGAACTGCTGGTGCGCGGCCCCAATGTGGTGCCCGGCTATTGGAATAAGCCCGAAGCCACCGCGCAAACCTTCACGGACGGGTGGCTTCACACCGGCGATCT
>JBBSHP010000209.1:0-7412 GCA_038232555.1 Bryobacterales bacterium | reverse complement strand
CGGCCATGGTGGTGATGACTCCCTCCGGCGAGATTGTGCGGATGCGGTGGTCGCAGGCGTCCGCGAAATACAGCGCGCCCGAGCGGTCGAACGTCAGGCCGGCGGGCCGGCACAGGTACGCATTCGAGGCGGGTCCACCATCGCCGAGTTGCACTCCGCCGACGCCTTTGCCCGCAACCGATGTGATGATTCCGCCGGGCGCGATCTTGCGGATTCGGTTTCCCTCGGAAAGGTAGATGGTATGTCCGGCATCAACGGCCACGCCGATCGGCGTCATCGCGGCCTGGGCAGCGGGTCCGCCGTCCCCCAACGCCACCGGACCGCAGCAGCCGGCCGCGCCGCTACCGGCAACCTTAGTGACCGCGCCTTCGTTTGAGATTCTGATAATGAAGGGGCCGGAGCCGGCGTAGAGATTGCCGCTCTCGTCCGCCGCCAGGGCGGAGATGAATCCGGGCAAGGCGCCCGCCGGCAGCGGGAGCGTCGTGATGATCCCATTCGCCGACACCTTGCGGATTCGGAGAAGACAGTTCCCCACACAGCCGCAGCACGCCGGCATATCGGCGACGTACAGATTGCCCGCCCCGTCCAGCGCCAGCGGCCCCGCGGTCACCAACTGCGCCAGCGTTGCGGGTCCGCCGTCTCCCGAATCGCCGGACGGGCCGCTGCCGGCGACGGTCGTGATCGTTCCGTCGGGCGCGATTTTCCTCACGTGCGCGTAGCGTTCTAAAATCGACCCGGTCTCGTCATCGAAGTTTTCGAAGTTTTCCGAGAAATAGAGATTGCCTGCGCCATCCGCGGCGAGCCCCGCGAGGGATCCGAGCGGCACGCCCGGCCCCCGGGTCAGATCGCCGGAAAATCCGTAGCGGCCTGTCCCCGCGACAGTTGTGATTACGGCGTCCGGCGATACTTTGCGGATCCGATTCAGGTCGCCGAGGTAGAGGTTCCCAAGCCCGTCAATCGCCAGCAACGTCGCATTCGCCACCATCGCGTCCGTGGCGGGACCGCCATCGCCGGAATAACCGGAGACGCCCGTGCCGGCTACGGTCATCACGCTTCCGTTGGGCGAGACCGTCCGAACGCGCGGACCGTCCGCGATGTACAGGTTTCCGCTGCGATCGAGGACCACGTTGCCCGGCTCACGGAGTGGAGGCCCACCTATCGAGCCCGCCGGCAACGGTAGCGGCGCGCCGCTGATCAGCGTGAGAAGGCCGTCAGGGTCAACCTTCAAAACGGCTGGAAACGGCCGTCCATAGAGTCCGCCCGCGGAGAGCGAGGCCGAGAAGTAGATGTTTCCGGACTCCACGGCGATGCCGCCGGCCCGCACGAACCCGGCGCTCAACGCCGGCTGCGGCAGGAAGCCGGTTGGCCCGATGCCCGCGATGACGGAAACGTCGAATTCCTGGCCGAGCGAGTGCCCGGCCGCAAAAAGCGTTAGAATGATCAAAGCCCGCATAGGTCCCCTCATCGAATCCGCAGTACGCGTACGCCGTGGTGCGATTGGTAGAACCGCAGCTGCCAAGCGGTAGAAATACCCGGCGTGATTTCTTAGCTTTCTCATACAAGCCTGCTCTTCTCCCTCATTGATTGAGCGAGGTCACCACCGCGATGGTGCCTCATTGCTCGGACGCCCAAAGGTGGGGCGGGGCTTTATCCTGAATCGCTTTACCCGCGGGCGAATAATACTTGGCGACGGAGAGAATCACGGCTGAACCGTCGTCCATGGTGATCGCTTTGCGCTGCGAAGCGTCTCCGTAAGTGCGCTCACCAACGATTTCAGCGCGCTTACCATCCAGCAGCGCCGCGGCAGCGATCTCGGCGCCATCCGCCGTACCCCGGTTGGTGATCAAAACGAGTGGCAGCTTGCTGATGTCCTTGGCGGCAGCCGCTTCAAAATTCTCGCGCTGCACCTTCTGCCCCTGCAAATAGGTGATCATCCCTTTGTCGAGGAACAGATTGGCGAGCGCAACCCCCTCGCGTGGGCCGCCCGTGGCACAATGACGGAGGTCGAGTATCAACTGCTTGGCGCCCTGCCGCTGCAACTCTTCCACCTTGGCCGCCGTTTCCTTTACGGCATTCTCCGCTAGACTTTGGACCTTGACCCAGCCAACCTGTCCGGGCAACATCTTGGAGGTGACTTGCGGATAATGAATGGCGGCACGAACAATTTTCAACTTGGTAGGTTCCGGATTCCGGAAGCGCAGAACACCGACTTCGACGGTACTGCCAGGCTCGCCTTGCAAGAGCATTTCGGCATAAGCGAGCGGCATGTCGCGGGTGGCTACGCCGTTAATGGTCTCGATGACATCGGTAGTGCCGAGGCCGGCTTTGGCGGCCGGTGAACCCGGGATTGTGTCCACAATTCCTACGTAGCCGAATTTTTTGGAGAGCACCAAGCCCACATCGGCCTTGTGCTGATTCTTGCTTTTGAGATACTGCTTGTACTGATCGGCACTGAGAAAACTCGCGTACGGATCGACCGATTCGAGCAATCCATTCACGGCGCCGAGGGTGACACTCTTCATATCCGGCTCTTCCACGTAGTCCGATTTGATGCGCTGGAGAACCTCGGTATAGACGGCTAAATGACGATAGGTATCTTCCGGCGAGGCGCTCCGGCCATGCACGGCGCCCAGCAGCAGCAAAACCACCAGACAGGTGGACGTAGAGACCACGAAGACTTTCAAGCGGCTATTCATAGGAGGAGTTCGGGTTCTGGACCTGCCTTCAGTATAACCCGCGGAATCCGGACCGTCCCCGGCCGTGTTTGACGGCGTGCGGACGGCATTTTGCTTATTTGTAGCATAGGGTGTTTGCAAACTTAAACTACTTGAAATCATAAACATAAGGAATTGTTTTATCCTACGCGGACGGCATTTTGCATAGAATGCCGTCCGCATCCGAGAGCGAACTGGTCAAAAAAGGCGTGATGATCGGGCAAGCTTTGGCCTCTTTCGTCTTCACGATAGCGTGGAAATCCAGGAATGCAAACGGGTTGAGACGGGGCTAGTGATTCTAATGGGGAAAGAGGCGAAACAGTTTGTGAATGCCACATGGCCACGGCCACAACGGGGGATGAAAATACGCGGTGCGTTGCGTGGTTCCGCAGCACGTTTTGTTGACACCGAACAATTTACAAGCGCTTATTTTCGAAGGACTCAAACTTTGCATGCCGCACGGGCCGGAGTGTCGTAGTGTGTGTGGGTGAAAACTTTCACTAGTTAATCACGTTTACAGGCTATCACGGGTGTGCAGATATGTAACAGGCAGTGTCTGAATGTTGCGTTGGAGAAAAATCGTATACAATCTAATGCCATGACGATAAGGGAAAAAGAATCCGCGATTGAGTCAATGATAGCGCCGTGGCCGCAGTTGATGGAATTGACCAAGTGGAAGCGCGAAAGGCTTCTCCGTGATGCGAAGGATGAATCTGAGCGCGGGGAAATCGAATTTGAATATGATTCCGCGCTCGACAAGATCATCGGTGATCTTGGATCGACCTAGCTCATTTTGACCGCGTTTGCCACCCTGCTCTGACCGATAGTCGAGTCTTTTGATTTAGATAAGTCTGGTCTTGGATCAAGCTGAGATATCCATATGTGATCCACGATGCCCGCTTTCGGTGCAGGCGTAATCCGAAAACTGCGGAGAACCCGAACGAACTTGTACCAGGCGAAGCGAAGATATAGCGTGGCCCTGAGGTTGTCCCATTTTTCGCTGAAGCCATTCGTCAGCCTCATTAATCTGGGTGCTGGAGATAGACTGAGGGAACAAGACGAGGCTGGCGAGGAGGAGGAACCTGAAGTGGATAACCCCAATGCAAATCTGGTTCAGAAGACTAGCGCCGGCCCCGGCGTTCGCAAGTATACTGATCATGAAATTTCGACACCTGTGGGAACGAATGAGGGGCAGGTCATATTTGCTCAGGTTCGCTTCGGAGCGCCGCTGCGAAAGGAATATGTCACCACTTAAAGGGATATCTCGATTACCTGGAGACGACACTCCAATGAAGTCCCTGCGGGCATAGAGCGCGAGGATGCTTTGTCCAGCATGTAGCACAGATGTAATTGAGCACGCGGACGGCAGAGTGCTGTGTTCGTGCAATGAGACGAGAGATTTGGAAATTCAGCACGGCCCTTTCCTAGAGCATCATCTTAACAGGAACCCACGCGTATTCATTTTCTATGGCGACAACATATTGACAATCGTTTACAACCCTCGCATCAAAGTTTCACTAGCGATCTCTGCGGAGGCCCTTTGGTTAGGGCTGGACGCACTCGGGTGTCCGCCCATTGCAGAAGGCACAACGCTACCTCCAAAGCCTGTACAACATAATCCACGAACGAAATCCTTCCAATGTGAATGTGGAGAAAAACTTACATTTACGATTGGAAGTACAAAAGCACAGCTTCTGAGGAACGTTCAGCAACCAGATCCATGGCTTAAGTTCGGACACTGCCCCTACTGTTGGAGGCGTCACTGGATGGGAAGAACGTGGACGAAAACAAGACTGACAGACAATTAGGACACTACGTACGGGCCGCAGACGTTCTTCCTGAGTTGCTAAGTTTGGGGATTGGCCGCCGCCTTTTCCACACAGACCAACTCACATGCATATTGAAGGTTGCAAGCACGAAATCGAGATTGTTGTTCCGGTTGAGGAAATCAACCGGGCGACGGAAAGCGTGGTATCCGCCATTCAGAAGAAGGCGCGGCTGCCCGGGTTCCGTCCTGGAATGGCGCCCGCCAGCCTGATCCGCGCCAGGTTCGCTGGTGAAGTGCGCCAGGATGTGCTCGAAAAAGTGGTCCCGAAATATTTCCGTCAAATGATGGAAGAAGAGGACTTGGCGATTGTCGGTCAGCCAAACATCCGGGACGTTGAATTCGAACTTGGCGCACCATTGCGCTTCAAGGCGGATTTCGAAGTGGCGCTTTCGTCTTCACGATAGCCTGGAAATGCTGGAATGGAAGCGGGTTGAGACGGGGCTAGTGATTCTAATGGAGAAAGAGACAAAACAGTTTGTGACCGTGTTCCGGTTTAGTTGGAAAATGGACGAAATCAACTTTTCGATCTGCGGTTGGCGGCATCTCTGCCGCACCCATCGCGAAGGTAGCCGACAGCACTAACAGCGTAATGCTCAGAACAGCCTCCCCAGTTGGCTGTGAATTCAGCCTTCGCGGGAGTACAGCATATCAGCGCCTTCCGAGTGCCCACGTCGATTGGGTCAGTTGAAATGCCATGTAGGACCACCTGCTGGTCAAATGAACAAGTAACCGAACGCATGAGGGCAAGCCGGTCGTGATCGACGAGGACTCGGCCGGCCAGAATGCCTGAAATTGAATAATGCAACGGGAGCCCCTGTGTCCCGGATAACGGGCAAACAGGAGATGGCCCGCGCTGATCCCGATTCAGGATCTGGGTGTTCTACGAATTACTGCGGTCGCCGGAAGAGGCCCCCGTAGACCGCTTTTGCGAGAATGTGACCCTGGATCGCTTTGATCACGTTGGCGCGCGTCTCGAACGCGTCGGCCGCTGGTTTCACGTCCACCTTGATGTCCAACGCGTAGAGTTCGAAGACGTAGTGGTGGAGCGGACCGTTCGCGGCGGCCCCCGGACCACGGTACATGGGTCCTGTGGCGCTGATCTGATAGCTTCCGTCGGGCAATTGCGATCCCTTGGGTACGCCTTGGGGCAAGTTGGTTGCCGTCGCCGGAATATTCCAAAGGACCCAGTGCGCCTGATCGTCAGTGGTCTTGTTGCGGGCGAGATCCAGGTCGTGCATGTGGAGAAAAAAACTCTGTGTGCCAGCGGGCGCGTTGGCCCAATTCATCGCCGGCGACGTACCCTCTCCGGCGGCAGTGCCCGGGGCGGCCTGGCTAAACTTAACGGGGATCTGGCCGCCGTCAGGAAATCCCGGAATGGTCAGAGTCATCGCCGACGAGGCGGGCACGGGGCCGCCTTTGGGCGGACCTCCCTGCGCCGATAGCAGGACCGTCATGGAAAGCTTGATCGCCAGCAAAACGAGCAAGGGCATGACGCTATCCTATCGCGAAATCGGGAATCCGGCATGCGGGAGATGCGATGAGGCCCCTGCAGGGAGCTTGCTGTCCGGCTGCGGTGCGCTTTTGACTCCTATTAATGCTGGTGGGATTGGCAGCGGCGCAGACCAAGCCGCGAGCGCACGATCTTGGTGTCATTCTGGAAGGCACACCGGGACCAGCGAACGCGATCACGGACGTCGGCGGTGTCGAAGTGGGCCACCGCACGATCATCGAAGGAGACAGCGTTCGCACGGGCGTCACTGCGGTGTGGCCCCGCGGCAAGGCGTCGTTCGATCCGGTCTTCGGCGATTTCTTCTCTCAGAACGGCAACGGCGACATGACCGGGACTCATTGGCTCACCGAATCAGGGTTTCTGGATGGGCCGGTGCTTATCACCAATACGCACAGCGTCGGCGTGGTGCGAGACGCGTTCCTCGGTTGGCTGGTGAAGAACAAGCGCTCCCCTGGTACCAACACGTTCGACGGGGGTTTTTACACTTATCCAGTCGTGGCCGAGACCTACGACGGGACTCTGAACGACATTAACGGATTTCACGTCAGGCCCGCAGACGTGGAGAGCGCACTGCAATCGGCCGCAACCGGCCCAGTGGCAGAGGGCAACGTGGGCGGCGGTACCGGAATGGTCTGCTATGGCTTCAAAGGCGGGATCGGAACATCTTCGCGGAAGCTGGATGCCGCACAGGGGGGATTTACCGTTGGCGTGCTGGTGCAGTGCAACTGCGGATCGAGAAGGCAACTCCGCATCGGCGGCCTCCCAGTGGGCCAAGAACTGACGAATAATCCGCCGCGCGCGGGTCTCGAATGGCCTTATCGCGAAGATGTAGGATCGATCATCATTGTTGTAGCCACCGACGCACCGATGTTGCCCCATCAGGTGCAGCGCCTGGCGCGAAGGGCGACCATGGGGCTGGCGCGCACGGGGTCGACTTCGGGCAATGGGTCGGGCGATATTTTTATTGCGTTCTCTACGGCGAACCCGGCTGCCGCCGCAGCCAAAGCTCCGGCGAATGTGGCGATGTTGCCGAACGATTTGTTGAACCCCGTATTTGAGGCCGCAGTCCAGGCAACGGAGGAAGCTATCATCAACGCAATGGTGGGTGCGGAGACTATGCGCGGGGCGCGCGATTCTGTAGTGACTGCTCTGCCCCACGGTCAGTTGCAGGATGTACTGAGAAAGTACAACCGGTTGAGAGCCCCGGCACGCTGACTGGCTTTCCCGATTCGGCCTAAACATGTAGGGAATGGATGACGGGCAAACGGGAAGTGAGAACGTAAGCTCGCGGTGGAGCTACAATATTTTTGCCGGACGAAACGCAAGCTGGCCCTGCTGGGAAGCAACCATGCCGAGGGAT
>JBBSHP010000208.1:0-7413 GCA_038232555.1 Bryobacterales bacterium | reverse complement strand
TCGTGTGCCGCGGATCACCCGGGGTCTGGCATCATCCGGCCAATCTTTATGGATCCGATCCAATCTCCGCAAGCCACTCCCACGCCCGTCTCGCTGGCAAAACCTTATCAGGTGATTGCCCGCAAATACCGGCCACAAAGTTTTGGCGAGTTGATCGGGCAGGAGCATGTTAAGACCACACTCGAGAATGCGATCCAGCAGAGGCGCATCGCCCATGGTTACATTTTCGCCGGACAGCGCGGCACCGGCAAGACCACCGTCGCCCGCATTTTGGCGCGCTGCCTCAACTGCGAGCAAGGGCCCACTGCGAAACCCTGTGGGGTGTGCCCCAGCTGTATCGAAACCCCGGCCGGCAGTGCTGTCGATGTGATTGAGATTGACGCAGCATCCAATCGCGGCATCAACGAAATGCGTGAGTTGCGCGAGAGCGTGCGCTACCGGCCCGTGCGCGGGCGATACAAAGTCTTCATCGTGGATGAAGCCCACCAGATTACCAGCGAAGCCTTCAACGCTCTGCTGAAGACCCTGGAGGAGCCTCCCGAATGGGTCGTGTTTATCCTGTGCACCACGGAAGTTCACAAGGTGCCCACCACCATCGCGTCCCGCTGTCAGCAGTTCAGTTTTCGATCGGTTGATTTCGCTGAAGTGGTCGCGCGCATGACTTGGATCTGCGAGCAGGAGGGGATCCAGGCCGATCCCGAAGTGTTGTCGGTTCTCGCGCAGGCCGGCGAGGGCAGCGTGCGCGATTCCCTGTCTGCGTTGGATCAAGGCATCGCTTGTTGCGGGACCACGCTGAGCGCCTCGGAAGTTCGGGGGCTGCTCGGCATGTTCTCACTGGATTCTCTGGATCAGATTACCCAGGCCCTCACCGCCCTTGATTCGCGCAAGATGCTGGACGTCGTCATGGAACTGGAGCGCAACGGTCGCAACCTGCAACACTTCTGCCGTGAGTTGGCGCGATACTTCCGAAATCTGCTGGTATCGAAAGTAGCGGGCGCGAACACGCGTTTGATTGCTGCCTCCGGGCCGGAACAGGAGCGCTTGGCCGCAATCGCAGCGCGCTTTTCTGAAGAAGACCTCACGCGCTACCTGCACCTGACGCTCGAGTTATTCAAGGACCTTCAGACCTCGCTGCAGCCCCGGTTCCATCTCGAGATTGGATTGCTGCGGCTCGTGCAGGCAGGCAAGCTGACCACCGTGGAAGAAGCGCTTGCGGGGTTGAATGGGGGCGATCCCCCTCCTGCCGCGCACTCACCCGCTCCAAAGGCAGATTCGAAACCTGCACAGCCATCTACTCCGCCGCCTCAGCGTACTTCCCCACCGCCAGCCCCGGCCCCCAAGCCTTTGCCCTCGCCCAATGCAAAGCACCTCTGGCGCGAGGAACTCCACGCCAAGCTTCTGGAGCTCGGCATGCTATTTACAGCCGACGCCCTGGAGCATTCCCAGGTCACTGAAGCGGACGGCGAAATCCGATTCCTCACGCCCGAGGAATTTCGCCTGGCCATGAACTTGAAAGACATCCAGAAGGCGGTTCAACAGGTCGCCGGGCGGCCGATGCGTGTCAGCATCAATTTCGGCGAAATGGGAGCGCCAAATCAACCGGCCGCGGCAAGGCCTATTGAGAAGAAGCTGGATGACGTTTCCGAGCGCGCTCTATCGCATCCCGAAGTGCGCCGATTTCAGGAAATATTCCCGGACTCCCAGGTCCGCGCTGTGCGAAATTTGAAAGAATAGGAGAGCCATGAAACTACCCGGAAACATGCAGGCCATGATGAAGCAGGCTGAGCAGATGCAGCGCAAAATGCAAGAGGAAACCGAGCAGATCCGCGTGGAAGCCTCAGCGGGCGGCGGAATGGTCACCGTGAAAATGGACGGCAAGAAAAACGTCACTGCCGTCAAGATCGATCCGGAAGTGGCCGGGGATGTTGAGATGCTCCAGGACATGGTGATGGCCGGGTTCAACGAGGCCGCCAAGAAAGTCGACGAAGAGATCCAGCAGAAAATGGGTGGAATGCTCGGCGGCATGGGTCTGCCCCCGGGTATGTTCTAGGCGGCTATCAAGGTTCTTTCAACATCACCCATGCCCGACTTCGCGGAGCCGCTCGAGCGGCTGATTCAGCAATTCAAGCGGCTGCCGGGCATTGGGCAAAAATCGGCTCAACGCATCGCGTTTCACGTGTTGCGCACCCCTCGTGAAGAGGCGGCGCAGCTCGCGCAGGCAGTTCTGGATGTCAAGGACGATCTGGTGATCTGCGCGCAATGTAACAACATCAGCGATGCGGAGCTGTGCAATTATTGCCGCGATCCACACCGCGACCGGGCTGTGATTTGCGTCGTGGAAGAGCCTCACAACATCCTGCCGGTTGAGACCACTCGTCAGTTCAGCGGCCTCTATCACGTGTTGCATGGAACCATCTCGCCCTTAAAAGGAATTGGCCCCGATCAGCTGAGGATTAAGGGCCTGGTGGATCGCATCGCTACCGGTGAAGTCACTGAGCTGATTGTCGCCACCAATCCAACCGCGGAGGGGGAAGCGACCGCGGTATATTTGTCGCGGCTCCTGAAGCCGCTCGGGGTACGTGTGAGCCGCATCGGCATGGGCATCCCTGTGGGCAGCGATATCGAATTCGCGGACGAAGTCACGATGACGAAATCGCTCGAAGGCCGGAGAGAAATGTGACTTTCGGCTACGGAAGAATCTTGTACAGGCGCGACCCGGCACGTTCTGCTTGCGACTGGATGTTCCAGGTGTAAGCGCGCCGGAGATAATCGTTGGTCTCTGCGCAAGCTGCGAGGTGCGAACGCGAAGTCTAATATCCGGATGGGATGCCAGTCCTCGATCAGCGGCGTCAATAAAATGTCAAGACGGACTTCTCCCGAGGGGGATTCATAACTCGCCGTGACCTCGCGATGCGCATAAGCCCGGCCAGGTATGGAGAACGCGAACACCTTCTGACCTGCCGGCACAAACTGGTCGATCATACGACCGACCAAGTAGGGAGGAAACTCGCGCGACAGCCAGACATCCTCCGGCTCCAGCCGCAGCGCAGGCCGAAATTGCCACCCCGGTATGCGCCAGATTCCGGACGGTGGCCGCGGCGTTTAGCAGGGCAATGGCCAGTAGCAGAGCAGGGGCGGCTGTTCCTATCCAGGTGAGCGCGAGCGCCAGGGCGAGTGAAATGAATGGCAAAGCCGGCAGCACAAACCGCGTACCGATATTGCTGAAATAGGGGAGCAGCAGCACGGACGCAGCCAGCAGGAGTTCGCGTCCTTCCGGCCATCGCAGCGCGACCAGGGCCAAGGGCGCCGCGAAGAACAGCGGTCCAAGGATGCCGCCCAGCGTCCCGCCATGCAGCATCAGTTCCACCGGAATTTCAGTGGGACTCTTCAGATCATAGCGCCGCACCAGTCTTTTGAGGTTCTCTTCATAAGTGATGTGCACACTCGGATTCGGGAACATCCGGTTTGCGAACGGAGGCACCGGGTTGCCCGCCCAAATCCAACTCTTGAGCGTCCACGGTAAAACAAACACGCAGGCGCCATGCATAGCGCAAAGGTGGGACGCAGCCAAGGCTGCCGCTGACGCCAGAGCTTCCACACAACCAAACCAGCTGCGTAGACGATGCCAAACGCGGCGGTGTACTTGATCGAATACGCAAAGCCGGCCAGTCCACCCGAGGTAACCAAAAGAGCCGTACGGCGTTCCACCGACCAGATCTGCAGCAAATGAAACACGGCGAAGAGGCCGTCATCGCTACGTCGTTATAGCTTGTAGTCCCGTCCACGCCGACTACGGGTGACACAAAGACAAACAGCGCTGCGGCCGCCGCTGCGACCACGATACCGGCTCGTCTTCCGTAGCTCAACATAAGCAGCGGAAGAATCATGAGGAACGCGAAGTGCACCAGGGCCGCCGAGGAGTTCCGCCCAAATGCCAGGGCGAAGAGAAACAGCATTTCGAGCCCTTGGGGCATATGGGCGTAGAAGGTATCCAAACGAGCAAAGCCGTGCGCCTGAAGATAAGTCTGGGCCAGCCAGAGATGATAAGCAACGCCATCGGGACTGGTCTCGGGCGCCATCGCGTTGAGGCATACAGGACTCCAAACACCGTGAAGACCAGCGCGAATACTATCCGCCAAGGTCCCGGCAGCGTCGGTGGCCTGGGTGCGGGCTGCCTTGCTGCACGGTTCCGAATATCAACCCAGCCCGCGCTGGCAATTGCCACGATGCCGATGCCGGACAACACGCCCCGGTGTACGCCGTGTATGCAGCACAGCAGGAAAACAATCCCGCTTAAGATGGCGCCGCCGCACAGGAAAGAGAAGATCTAACGCTCCGAGTAGAGAAAAGGCAGCCGAATCAAGCGCAGCCAGAGCGACCCCAGTGCAATGCAGGTGGCGATGGTGAAAGCGGCTCCAAAGAGGATCGCTATATCGGTCCAAATCACCAGGAAAGCCTAGGAACTACCGGTATCGAAGAAACTCTTGCGCGCCTTCATGTAGGCTGCGATGGCCTGTTCAAACGGCGGCATGGGCTGAATCCCGGAGCGTTCCATCTTGGCGTTGGAAAGGGCGGAATAACGGGGGCGTCGGGCAGCCGTACGATATTCGCGGTCGCTGGTCGGCCTGAGTTCCGGCTCCAGACCAGCCGTCTTGAAAATGAGACGCGCGTACTCGAACCACGAAATAGGGGTTCCACCGCCCACGTGGAAAAGGCCGGTCTGTCTGCGTTCCACCATGTCGGCCGTACGCTCGGCCAGCGCGGGGGCATAAGTTGGCGATGCGATGTGATCCTCGACAACCCGGATCGGCTGTTGGCCTGCGGCGAGGCGCAGCATCAATTCGATAAAATTGCCTCGGGCGGTTTTCAGGCCTCCGGGTCCGAAAACACCGGATGTGCGGATGATGAGCGGCTGGTCCAGATACGCCTGCGCGTAAAGCTCGCCCGCTAGCTTCGATACAGCGTAGGCGCCGAGCGGGTGGGTGGGGTCTTCCTCCACGTAGGGCCGGTCGGTGGCGCCGTCAAAAACGTAATCGGTGGAGAAGTGCACCAGTCGGGCATCCACCTGCCGGCATGCCTTTGCTAGATTCCGAACCGCCAGTGCGTTGGCAAGATACGCCGCGAGAGGCTCATTTTCGGCCAGATCGACCTGGTTGTATGCCGCGGAGTTGATGACTATAGCCGGATCCAACTCCGCCAGCGAGCGTTCCACTCGCGCTCCGTCGCTCACATCAACTGCCGACCGGTCCAGGCCGGTCACTGCGTAGCCGCGGCCCTGAAATTCGCGTAGCAACTCCACGCCGAGTTGGCCACCACTTCCGAAAACAACGACGCGCTTTGTATTCACTTATCGGTAGGATAGCGGAATTGCCAGGAGGGACGCGCGCCCACTTGTTAACATTTGACTTGATCCCGTTGCGCGAAACCGTCGAAGATGTACTCACTTGGACGCGGCCCGACTTCCTGGTCCTGCGTTACGAGTTGCGCTCTTTAGCGGGCTTGGTTGCCCATGTCAGCGTAACCGGGATGGGGGATTCCAAGCATGCACTGGGTGAAAGCGCCGAAGGGGTTTGGCGCTTTGAAGTGTTCCCGTTTGCGTCCGACATCGTGTCGATCAAGCGCAACCAGGATGACGCCGAAGTCGGCAGCTACCTCAGGCAGCCGCCCTTCGAAATCCGTCTGGCTGAAACAGGCACTTACCGAATCGCTGGTGCAGAGCTTTCCAAGCCGCAGTCGAATCTGCACTCGACGATCGAAGACGACTCAGGAAACCCGGTGTTCTCGTTTGAACAGGTGGAGTCGTTCCCCCGCTGGCAAGCCGAGGTGAAGTTGGACCCGCGCGCGATTGGAATTGCAGATCTCCCAATTCTGGTAATCTCGGCCTGCTGCATCCGGGTCTTTCGATAGCCAAGATGCCCAAGGAAACCAACCAGAAGTTGCTCGCCCGCATTGCCGAATTAGCTCCCTATCAGGCGCTAATCGAGAAGATGTACCAGGGCGCGCTCACGTTGAGTCCGGAGGGGCTGATCCTGTACTCGAATCCGGAGTTTGGCGCCATGGTTGGCCTCCCACAGGGAAAGGTGGCGGGCACCCGCTTTGATCGCTTCTTGCCCGACGGAGATCACAGCATTTTTGGAGCTTTGTTCGAAAGCGCGCAACGTGACCGCAGCCGCGGCGAGATCTCGTTACTCGCCAGCGATGGCCGCCGTAGGCCCGTTTATGCTTCGCTCAGCAGTCTGGGTGCAGAGGGGCAGGGAAATGTTTGTGTGATCCTCACCGACCTCAGCCAGAAAAGCCGCGGCGACGCGATGATAGCAGACGAACAGCTATCTCAATCCATCCTCGAGCAGGGGATCGAAGCCATCGTGGTAATGGATGCGAAAGGCACAATCATCAGGGCCAGTGAAATGGCGGTACGGCTGGCCGGCAGGAATGTTCTCCTCCAGGAGTTTGATTCAGCGTTCCGGCTAGTCTCGCCCTCGACGGAGAGCGGCGGTGGAGGCCGTGTTGACGCGCAGGCACTGCTGGCGGCAGCGCGCTCTGGGGAGGTTCTGCGCGGAGTCGAACTCACTCTCACTCCGCCCGGCGGAGCGGGGCGTACCGTTTTGCTAAGCTCCGGCCCGCTCTGGAACTCCGCTCGTGAGTTATCGGGTTGCGTGGTTACCCTTAGCGACATTTCAGAACGTAAGCACGCCGAAGAGGAATTGGCCCGTCAGGCCGGGGCACTGGCTCGCTCCAATGCCGACTTGCAACAGTTTGCCTATGTGACCAGCCACGATCTGCAGGAGCCGCTTAGAACCATCGCTTCCTACGCCCAACTCCTCAAGCGGCGCTATGAAAGCCAGCTCGGGACCGACGCCGACGAATTCATCGAGTTTATCGTGTCGGGCGTGCAACGCATGAAGAGCCTCATCGACGCCCTCCTGTCTTTTTCGAGAGTGGTCAACATGGAGACTACGCCTTTCGCTCCCGTAGAAATGGAAGGCGCACTAAATTGGGCCTGCATGAACCTTCAGATAATTATCGAGGAATCAAAGGCTCAAGTAACGCATGACGAACTGCCGATTGTCCGAGGCGATCAGGTCATGCTGGTGCAGCTTTTTCAGAACCTGATAGGCAACTCAATCAAATATCGACGGAAGGAAACACCACAAATCCATATCTCTGTCGTGCGGCAAGAGGCGGAGTGGATCTTCTCTGTGCAAGACAACGGCATAGGGATCGATCCGAATTATTACGAGCGCATTTTCGGAGTCTTCAAGCGCCTGCACGGCCGGGAAATCCCTGGCACCGGAATCGGGTTGGCCATTTGCCAGCGGATCTTACAGAAGCACGGTGGACGAATCTGGGTGGAGTCCCGCATAGGATTCGGATCGGCTTTCAAATTCACATTACCGGCAGATTAAGATTTGT
>JBBSHP010000207.1:0-7448 GCA_038232555.1 Bryobacterales bacterium | reverse complement strand
GATCCCGTGACCTATGACCTGATTGTTCACCCGAAACCAGCAACCAGCGCGAAAACCAGTTCCGCAGCGGTTACCTGAGTCAAGCGGATATCCAGCTAAGATTAATCCCAGGGCGCTAAGAGCAAGGCCATTCAGTACGAGAAGCCAGCATTTACGTTTTGCGGACCGCCAAATACCGGCTGCAATCGTGCAAGCTCCCGCAGCCAATGCGAGATTACCCATGAACACAACGGTGCTCCATTGCCGGAAACCCGTATCACGCATGACTAGGTAGTTGGACGAAATAATAGCGTAAAGAACACCGCATAGTGCCAGTAAAAACCAGTTCTTACTCAGCGTTTGGATCAAGGTACACCTCCCATATCGATCGTACCGCCAACTCTTAGGCGTTGAGGGCTCTCGATTCATCACAAACCTTCGCTACGCTGCAGGATAATCCTCTTGGCCCGGTCAAACACCGCCTGAAACATCGGCCTGGTCAGCTTGCCGGTCTGCGTGTTCTGTTGACTCGGATGATAAGAGCTGATCAGCATCGGATTGGCCTCTCCAAGATCGAACTCCCGGTCGTGCCCGAAAACGAAGTCAGCCCGCCGCGCGATCCGGCCTTGTTCCAACAGTATTCCCAGATAGGAATCGAAAGCCACCTTGCCGAGCCCGACGATTACCTGCAAATTCGAGAGCAGTTCGAGTTCTCGTTTCAGATATCCGATACAGGCGCGAATCTCCTCGGGAGCAGGCTTGTTGTCCGGAGGTGCGCAATGCACGGGCGCGCTGATATAGGCGTTGGTTAGCGTCAGCCCATCATCGATCGATACGCTCTCGGCTTGAGAAGCAAATCCGGCCTCATGGAGCGCTCTGTACAGAAAGTCACCCGAGCGGTCGCCCGTAAACATGCGCCCCGTGCGATTGGCCCCATGCGCTCCAGGAGCCAACCCGATGACAAGCAGCCGGGCCGCTGGATCGCCGAAGCTGGGCACCGGCTTGCCCCAGTAATTCCATTCGCGATAAGCGCGCCGTTTTTTCCTGGCCACATCGGTCCGATGCTTGACCAGACGCGGGCAGAGCTCGCAATCGGAAAGGTGGATCAGCCCGGGGCTGGATGGGGCCCCGGTCAGCCGAATGCTGTGTATTACGGAATCGTCCAAACGCCGAGCGCCCCCTTCTCTGTTAGTCGTGGCTTCCTCAACCGCGTGTCGCGTTGAAGGCCGCTCCATTTATTGTGCACTGTCCGTTGCTGATGGCCCTGGGGTGTGCGAAAAAAGCTGTGCGACAAAAGCGGTACGCCTGAAGGCGCTTCCCTCGCCGCGGCCCCACTGCTGAGTTCGTTGAGGATGGAGCATCAGCCGGCCCGACCGTGTGCTCGGAATTACCGTTCTTACCTGTAGTTTACAAACGCGATGCCGATGGCGCGCAAATACCGGATCCGGAACGTGCCGCCGCTCGCGCCAGTAGGGTTTTCAACAGAACCGGCTTGACATAGAACGTGGTCTGGAGTAGTCGTCCAACTGCACTCGGAAGATCAATCAGACCGTGAGCGGCGGCCATATCCTTAATCCGAGGATCTCATGGGCTGAGATCTCCGAAGGCGCTAACGTTTCTGACACACGCGTCAGATGGTTTCAAAAAACCCACGCATACCCTTTGCTCGACGCCACGACCCTTGCTGCCAATAGGGGGGTACTACCCCCTGTAACTCCCTGTAGCAGGTGAAGGCTTCCACGAGAAGCGGAGATTGGAATTCGGCACTGTGGCGCAAGTTGCTGGAAAATCAATACGGCATTTATCTGTAATGTACGGCTCACTTTGACAATTCGCCGAATAATCCGGCAAATCCGAGTGCCAATGCCAAGGTCGAGGTCCGGAGGGGCGACCAGAGCTGGGAAGTGATGATGATCGGCTGGTTCGCTGTCGCGATCGATGCAAAGACGGATCCTGCGGTTCTCCACCGGGCCACGGCCCCGAGTGAATAGATTTTGCATGCATTCTCTCCAATCGACGAAGATTTCGCATTAAAGCCTTAGGTTTTTGGCTCCGGAGACCGATACACGTCTAGGTATGCTGACGGATGCTTTGATATGGGTGCTCCTGCCCGTCTTTGTAGCGGCTGGCTCGGCGCTTCTTTCCTTTTCGATCATGCAGGCCAGGCAAGAGGTAGCGGTGGCCCGGGAAAGGGAGTCCCTGGCCGAAGTGAAGGCCTCGATCACTGGCTATAAAGTGACCATGGAAGAACGGATCCGTGCGACGGAAGAGGAAACCCGCCGCAAAGCCTTAAACGAGTTCATGCAAGAATTCCGAATCGAGGAGCGTCACTACACCCGCGAGAATGTGTCCGCCTCCGTGCGGCGCAAAACCATGGTGACCCAAGAGCGGTTATTCTTCCGCAATATTCCGCTGTCGAGCTGGGTGGAGCGGGAGATGACGATGGAGGAGACGACCGGTGATCCGCAAATCCCGGAAACTCAGTCCTTTTTCACCACTAAAGTGCTTGCTAAATCGGACAAAGAAGGCGATGCCCCTGGCCTGCTGAACTAGGTTTCGCTCTCAGGACGGCTTGCCCGTGAATAACAGCGGCGCAAACTCGGACAAGTTCCGGCGCCAGACCATCCAGGTATGCGCTCCCGGAGTTTCGATCTCGGTAGCTCGAATGCCCTTCTCTTTCAGCCACGTCCGGAATTTACGATTGGGCTCGATCAGCCGGTCCTCTGTACCGCACGCGATCCATAGCAGACGCAGCTGCGAGTTGGCTTTCGAATCCAGTCCGGGAAATGCGTCAGCAAAATCAGTGTCCGCACCGCCGGCGCTGAATGAGCCTACCCACGCGAATGTCTTCAGCGCGTTTAGGCCCGTGAACAATGACTCGGCGCCCCCCATCGACAACCCGGCGATCGCTCGCGAGTCACGGTCCTTGGCCACCCGGTAGGTCTTCTCAACTTGCGGGATCACTTGGGTCAGCAGGCTATCCCGAAAGCGGTCCATATTGCGCTGACGCATACCCGGATCCCGCAAGCCTGGACCCCCGGTGCGCGCAACGATCTCGGGCGCGCCATATCCCAGGGGCATCACCACCAGCATCGGTTTCGCTTTACCTTGCGCGATCAGGTTGTCCAGAATCACGTGGGCTTGCCCCACCGCGGTCCACCCGCTCGCGTCATCGCTGAAGCCGTGTAGCAGATACAGGACGGGATAGGCAGTGCTGGCGGAGCCACTGTAACCCGGCGGCGTGTAGACGTAGAAATCGCGATCGTCGCCAACCACGCCCGATCTGTAGAAATGCCGGTGAATGCTTCCGTGCGGCACATTGCCGATCTCCCACGGCAGCGAAGCCGGACCGGGTACATGCACGACACTTTGGGGACTGAGCAGGTTGGGTTTCATGAGGTGATTGGCCGGGTCGATCAGGGTCACGCCATCCGCGATGAACGAGTATCCGTAGAAGTCCGGAACAAGCGGGTCCGTGGTCACCGTCCAAATGCCCTGGTCGTCTTTCTGCATAGGCAATCGTTGACCGCCTTCGCGCGTGAGAATTACTTCCTTGGCATTGGGATCTTGAAAACGGAACGTCACTCGATGGTCGGACTGGACTTCAGGCGATTGGATGGGCGGGGGCGGCGGTGGATTCTGCGCGCAAATGGGTACCGCTAACATAGCGGCCGCGGCCAGGAGAAGCAGCGATGTGCGATTCATGTGTACCGCTGAGTATACAACTTTGGCGCGACGGCCGGTTTACTTCCTGATCAGCCAGACCTCCGAGAGCCTGGAGTGCTGGCGCCAGTTTAGATTGTCCTCGTCGGTTGGACGGTCCCAGGTCAGCACTAGTTTTCCCTCCTTCAGGTACTTCGCATCGATGGGGTTTCGACTCCTTCGGCGATCTCTTCACGCCGCGCCAGTTGGTCGCATTGACTACCTTGAGCGACCTGGTCTCTGAGGCGCGAAAGAAAATACACGGGGATGCGCGAGCGAATGGGTTCGAGGACGACGACAACGGTATTGAAGCGGGCGGCAAAGGGGCGAAAAGCTATGCCGAAGCCATAAGTCTCTATCTCGCTTTCGCGGTAGATAGAGTGGCAGATTACGGTTCGACAATTGCCACATGGCGCACCAAGGATAACGCGATGCGGTCGACGTTAGCCAGTCAGTCCATTCCGATGACTTGGGATTACGCAGAGGGATCTCCATTTGCGAAATCGAGTTCCGGATTTATCGAAAGCGTCGCCGTTGTAGCTCGTGCGATCGAATTTCTCGCAAGCGGTGCACCGGGCTGTGCAACGCAGTGCGCTGCACAAACTCAGCTCATCAGCACAAACCGCATAGTGTCAACCGACCCGCCTTACTACAACAACATTGGTTACGCTGATCTTTCCGATTTTTTTTATGTGTGGTTACGCCGCAGTTTGCGCGACGTCTTCACGGAAATGCTGGCCACAATAGCTGTGCCGAAAGAGGACGAACTGGTTGCGACGCCGTACCGTCACAACAGCAATGAAGAGGCAGAGGCTTTTTTCCTCGAAGGTATGACGCAAGCAATGCGCGGTCTTTCCGAGCAGTCTCATCCAGGCGTACCTCTCACCATTTACTATGCGTTCAAGCAATCAGAAACCCAAGCCGAGGCTGGTACCACGTCCACGGGATGGGAAACATTCTTGGAGGCGGTTCATCGTGCCGGCCTCGCACTCACTGGTACTTGGCCAATGCGCACGGAGGGTGACAATCGTCAGATTGGCCAAGGAGCGAACGCGCTTGCCTCCAGTATCGTGCTTGTGTGTCGGCCTCGGCCGACGAACGCGGCCTCGACATCACGGCGCGCGTTTTTGCGTGAGCTTAATGTGGTGCTTCCGGAAGCGCTCGATGAGATGACCAAAGGGACTGGTGAGGATCAGTCGCCCGTTGCACCTGTGGATTTATCACAGGCCATCATCGGCCCCGGCATGGCGGTGTTCTCTAAATACGCCGCCGTGCTTGAAGCCGATGGGTCGGCAATGAGCGTCAAGACTGCACTCTCGATCATCAATCGATTCCTCGCTGAGGATGACTTTGATCATGACACCCAATTTTGCCTTCACTGGTTCGAGCAATATGGCTGGAAAGAAGGCAGATTTGGCGAGGCTGACACATTAGCACG
Source organism: Bryobacterales bacterium (assembly GCA_038232555.1). Taxonomy (GTDB): domain Bacteria; phylum Acidobacteriota; class Terriglobia; order Bryobacterales; family Bryobacteraceae; genus JBBSHP01. The sequence continues at coordinate 2,329 of JBBSHP010000207.1, read as the reverse complement.
CGCGAAGGGCACAAGCGTGGAGGGCGTAAGGCACGCTGGAGTGCTGTATGCAGCAGGGGGTGTCGTGCGCTTGCTGAAATGGGCTGACTATCCTTCAGATTGGGACCCTCAAAGTGATGTACGGCTGCCAGTCTGGGAGGCTTTGCACCAGCTTATCCGCGTCTTCAAGACCGATGGTGAAAGCGGCGCCGGAGCTGTGCTAGGAGCCGTGCAGGCCAAGGCCGAAGCAACCCGCCAGCTCGCTTATCGCCTTTACACATTATGCGAGCGCGCCGGTTGGGCTGAGGACGCGCGTGCCTACAACGAAATCATCACAAGCTGGAGCGCCATCGAATCCGCGGCTACAAGAGTGCCGGGACCGAAACAGGCGGCGCTGTTTGATGCATAAGGGAAATAGACCATGACGCCCTGGAGAGAAATTATTGTCCCCCACCGGGACGTTCTGGAAGGAACCTTCCAGCAATCGGAGTTCGCGGCTGATATCACGGCGGTTCACACGGGCAAAGCCACGCGCGAGTACCAGGAAGCCGTCGCTTTCTTTGACCGGACCTTTATCACCGAGGGCATGAGGCTCCTCCTTACGCAGGTGGCCCAGCGACTCGCTGGGAAGGGCGGCGAACCGGTCATCCAGCTTCAAACAGCTTTCGGCGGCGGCAAGACGCATACGATGCTCGCCGTCTATCATCTGGCAACCCGTAAGTGCGCTTTATTTGAACTCGCCGGGATTTCGGAACTCGTCGAGCGGGCGGGCCTGATGGATGTGGCACAGGCGCGCGTCGCTGTGCTCGACGGCACCGCACACGCTCCCGGCCAGCCCTGGAAGCACGGCAAGCAGACCATAAAGACGCTCTGGGGGGAACTCGCCTGGCAGCTTGGCGGAAGCGAGGGCTTTGCGTTCGTCAGGGAAGCGGATGAGACCGGAACTTCACCGGGTAAGGATGTCCTGGGGGAGCTGCTCGCGGCCTACGCTCCTTGCGTGGTGCTCATCGACGAGCTAGTGGCGTATGTCCGGCAGTTCTCAGAAGGCCAAGTTTTGAGCGGCGGCAGCTTTGACACCAACCTTTCTTTCGTTCAAGCGCTCACCGAAGCCGCGAAACTGGTACCGACGGCGATTTTGCTGGCTTCGTTGCCCGAGTCAGATGTTGAGGCGGGCAGCCAGCGTGGCGTTGCGGCGCTACGTGCACTGGAGAAAACCTTTGGGCGCGTGCAGGCGTTGTGGAAGCCGGTTGCCACAGAAGAGGCGTTCGAAATCGTGCGCCGTCGTCTTTTCGAGACGGTTCGCGACGGCAAAACCCGCGATGCTGTGTGCCGCGCGTTTGCCGACACGTATGTAGCCGAAGGAACCAAACTCCCCACAGAGACACAGGAAGGGCGCTATTACGACCGTCTCGTGCAGGCGTATCCGATTCATCCGGAGATTTTCGACCGTCTCTATGAAGACTGGACGACCATCGACGGGTTTCAGCGCACCCGTGGCGTGCTGAAACTGATGGCTAAGGTTATCTACAGGCTCTGGAAGGATGACAACAAAGACTTGCTGATCCTGCCGGGCAGCCTGCCGCTGCACGATGGCAGCACCCGCAATGAGTTGACGTATTACTTGCCGGCAGGATGGGACGCGGTCATCGAGCGCGACATTGACGGCGAGCGTGCGGAGACAACGGAGCTGGAGAATAAGGAGCCGCGCTTTGGACAGGTCGGCGCCGCCCGGCGGGTCGCGCGAAGTCTTTTCCTTGGCAGTGCTCCCTCGTCGGTGGCAACCAGTGTGAGTATCAGGGGTATTGATCGCGCCCGCGTGCTGCTCGGGTGCTTGCAACCGGGTCAGGCATCCTCGGTGTATTCGGACGCGCTCAACCGTCTGGCTGACCGCCTGCACTACCTCAACAGTTCGGGCGATAAGGTGCAAGATGCGACGCGCTTCTGGTTCGACACGCGCGCGAACCTGCGCCGTGAGATGGAGGACCGCAAGCGCCGCTTCGATGACAAGACTGAAGTACGCGGAAAGATCGGTGAGGCCCTGAAGCAGGGGGCAGCTAACGCGACTTTCTTTGATGGTGTTCATACTTTCACGCCGCACGGCGATGTGCCAGATGACAGCGCATTGCGCCTGATCGTCCTTCCGCCCGAGAAATGGTATTCGCGCGAAGAGCCACGGCTGGCCGTCGAGGCAGCGTTGGATTGTATGCGGAATAATGGCGCGAAACCGAGGCATCGCTGGAATCGACTGCTATTCCTCGCGGCGGACCACGGTACGCTGTCTCGCCTGAATGACGCCGCCCGCGTGGCGCTGGCCTGGGGCTCGATCGTGGACGATGTGAAGGAAGGGCGG
>JBBSHP010000206.1:0-7475 GCA_038232555.1 Bryobacterales bacterium | reverse complement strand
TCCGCGACCCGCCTGGCGGCGGCCGCTCGAATTAGCAGCGGCTTTGCGCTCTCCCCGCCGGATGTCTTCGGCCCGCTTCTCTCAACCGACGCCGCAGTTGCCGGTTGGCAGATAAACATCGGGTGCATTCTTTGTCAGGTGCAAGTCGGCCCTGCCTACTCCAGCGAGTTGCTAGGTGTGAGCCTCCCTCCCGCTTTTCCGCGCGGCACACTCCGCATGAGTCCCAACGGCCGCTACTTCACGGCCGACAATTATCCCTATACGGCTTGGCTAGCCGCGACCGGAGTGCAGTATCTGGATGCCGCCACCGGCCTCATCGCCGATGTCCCCGTGGATGTCTTCACCAGGCCGGTGGTGCGCGAATTGGCCAACGACGGAACCGCGCTCTTGCTGATCACAGGACCAAAAGATGCGAGCCAAGGCATCGCACCCGGTCTTCTCTCCCTCTGGAAACCCGGTTCCAACCCCCAACCGATCTACTCCGACACGCGCATCCTCGACCCGACCATCAGCGCGACCGGGGGAAAGGTGGCGTTTGAGGCGGTGTCCGACGATGGGTCCCGTACATTGATCGTGATCGATACCAAGACCGGCGAACGCCTGTCCATTGCTCCCATGCCGTCCGTCAAGTTTCAGGCGCGGCAGGAGAGCTTCGCCAAGCCGCGATGGGATGCCAGCGGTTCCCAACTCCTGTACCGCAGCGTGGATGAGCAGGGGAACCTAGTGATAGTTTCTTTATGGGACGTGGCGAGTCGAACGAGCCATGTGCTTCTGACGGCCTCAGAACCAGTCGTTGATGAAGTGATCAGCGGTGATGGGACAACGGTCTGGGTCGTCACAACAGCAAACCGCCTGATCCATCTGGATCTGAGCACCTACGCGCGCGCCCGAAACCTCCAAGCGACGGCGGTCCAAGTCGATGAGATTCTATCTCCCTTGGGCGCGAAGACGAACGGCATCTTCAGTGACGGCGTGCCTGGCTCTTCGGTGCTCATTCCTGGGACTGGATTCACTAAGGCGCAAAAAGTGTTCGACGGCAATGACCAGCTTCCTGTGGCAGATGCCACGCCAGAGGGCCTGTGGGTGCAAATCCCCTGGGAGTATGCCTCGTCTCCACGCAGCGTACATCAGATACTAATACGGTCCGAGAACAATCCGTTTGAGGCAGTAGCCAATATCGCTGTGACGCCGGACGTACTTCCGCGAATCATCCTGTGGACGGATCTAGCAACCGGAGGGGCCTATGCCAAAGCCGTTCATCAGGATTTCCAAAGCGTTGTGACTCCGGCCAACCCGGCTCGCTCTGGGGAGATCGTGCATGTGTATCTGACGGGGTTAGGTCCCCTCGATCAGACTTTGCCGACCGGTGCGCCGGGGCCGCTCGCGCCGCTGTTGCATCCAGTGACCCCGCTGCGGTGTCTCTTTGTGAACAGCAGCCCACCGCAACCGCTGGCCATGCCCTACGTGGGGTACGCAGTGGGTTTGGTGGGATTCTATCAGGCGGATTTGAAGATTCCCGACGGGGTCGGTACAGGAACGCAACAGCTGCTTTGCACGGTGGTGACCCCGAGCGCAACGTATTCCTCCGCTGCGCTGCTGGTCACGACCTCCACGCAGTAGCGTTCGGTTCATTGCAGCAGCAGTAGAGAAGACGGTCCAAGTCAGTGCCCCGGGCGCTAGTAGCGCGAAACGGCGCAGCGTTAGAGTTTCCGTGCCGCCGGGCTGCGCTGTGGAGTGAACGGCGGGTTGAATCCGCTATACCAGGTGGGCGGGCCGAGGTCGGTGCAGTTGGCATTGAGGATGGTGTTTTGATGCGAGTTATCTGGTTTTTATTGTTTGCTGTTCCTCTGCCGGCCATGCCGCTCTGGTTCGAGTTGAATGGAGGGTATTTCGAGGCTCGGGGTATTCAGCTCCGCGCTACTCAGGCGATGATTGCCTCCCGCGATTCGACTGTGGTGCTGGCGCTGGAACACGCAGACTCGCACGCTCTTGCTGAGGGACTTGATCCGCTCCCGGCTGTCAGCAACTACTACATTGGCCGCGACCCGGCGAAATGGCGCATCGGCGTCCCGCACTTCGCTCGCATTCGCTTCCAGGATGTTTATCCGGGTATTGATATCGTCTATTACGGCAATGCGGAGGGCAAACTCGAATACGATTTTCTGGTTCGATCCGGGGCCAACCCGCATCGGATACAGATCGCGTTCAATCAACCTGTTCATACCGAGTCCAACGGCGACCTGTTGATTGGCGGCGTGCGGCAGCGCCGGCCGAAGGTGTATCAAGCTGGAAAGGGAATCGCATGCGATTATTTGGTTCGCGAGGGCAACCGCGTCGAGTTCGCTCTCGCTATCTACGATCGGGCGGCGCCTCTCACAATCGATCCTGTCATTGAATACGCGACGTACTTGGGCGGTAATGCTTACGATTACGGCAGCGCAGTCGCCGTCGATGCAAGCGGTGCGGCTTATATCACGGGGTACCTGAAGTCGCCGAACTATCCCAATCTTGATCCCTTCCAGCAAACGTCCGGTCTGGGGCAGATTATTTTCGTCGCGAAGTTTACTCCATCGGGCAACGGCCTTGCCTGGTATACCTATGTGGGCGGAAGCTCCATGGACACGGGCTCGGCAATTGCTCTCGATGCCTCTGGGAATGTCTATGTCGCCGGATATACCGCTTCAACGGACTTCCCCGTCAAAGGCGCAGCCCAGCCTGTTTTCGGAGGCGGCTACGAAAACGCGGTCATCTTCAAGTTATCTCCAGCAGGCAAGCTTGTGTATTCGACCTATCTCGGCGGCAATAACCAGGAGCGCGCACTCGGGATCGCGGTTGATTCGACTGGCGCGGCTTTCGTCAGTGGATTCACCTGGTCAATCAATTTTCCAGTGAGGAATGCGCTGCAAACGACGATTTCCGGGCGGCCGGACGCGTTTGTCGCCAAGCTGTCGCCAGCGGGTGATCAATTCATGTTTGCAACGTATCTGGGGGGAACCGGAATTGAATATGGAGAAGGGTTGACACTCGACCCCGCGGGCAATCCTGTCATAGTAGGGAGCACGTCCTCCTCCGACTTTCCGGTCAAGGGTGGAATGCAAAGCGCGCTTGGCGGATCAGGAGGCTACGCCACCAATGGCTTCATCACGAAGCTTTCGTCCGCGGGCGACCGAATTCTAGCGAGCACCTACTTCGGCGGCCAGGGAAACGGCGCTCTGGTAAACATCACAAGCGATACTGCGGGTCAGTTTTATGTATCCGGCCTTGCTTTGACGAACGGATGGCCGCTCAAGAACCCGATCCAGGCGACGTATGGAGGCGGGCAGGGCGATGTTTATGTTGCAAAGCTTTCACCCGCGCTGGATTCTTTGGTTTACGGAACTTATTTGGGCGGAAGCGATAACGACCGGATGGGTGGTGTTGCACTCGACAACGCCGGAAACCTCTATATCACGGGAAACACTTATTCAAGCGATTTTCCACTCAAGAACTCCTTGCAGCAGTTCCTGGGAGCGACGATGGGGTTTAAGAACGATGCGTTTGTCGTGAAGATTGCGCCGTCGGGTTCGCTGCTTTACTCCACGCTGCTAGGGGGGCATGGCGGTGACCGGGGCGAAGGAATAGCAGTCGATCCACAGGGTAAAGTGTACATCGCCGGACTGACTTCCTCGGAAGATTTCCCCGTCAAGAACCCGCTCCAGGGCTCGTACGGGGGCGGAGGAGGAGACATCTTTCTCGTGAGATTCGCGCCAGATGTGGCTCCTGTTTCGCCGTTTACCGTTAGCCCGTCCACGCTGCTGTTCCGATATGTCGTGGGAAGCAGCGGGCCGGCTCCGCAGATTGTTTCGGTGTCGTCGGCAGGCGGTCCGCAGCCGTTTGCTCCGGTGTCGAATGCGAGCTGGCTTAAGTTTGTGTCCACCTCCGCGAGCACGCCCGCCACATTGACCTTGACAGCCGACCCTTCGGGTTTCAAGCCCGGCCCATACCCAGGTGCGATTCAGATCGATGCGCAAACCAGTATCCAGGTGAACCTCACGGTGCTGGCAGCCGCGCCAGGCGTTACGGCCATCTCGCCAGCGAATGTGGCCATCGGGACCGATTCCATTGCGGTAGTGATTACCGGATCTAGTTTCGACCCCGCAGCGGTAGTGCAATCGAATGGTGTCACGATCCCGACGAAGTTCATTAACAGTCAGACGCTGCATATCAGCTTGGATAAAAGCTTCTTCGCACAGCCGGGTTCGTTCGTGTTTACGGTCGTAAACCCGCAATCGGCGCCTTCCAGCCCGCTTACGCTGAGCGTTGGGACGCCCGTGCCGCAGATCAGCGCGATCACCAATGCAGCGTCGTTTGCGACGGGGGCCGTTGCGCCGGGAGAGATTGTCACTATTTTTGGATCGAACCTCACCGATAGGGTTACGTTTGATAACATTCCGGCAACGCTAGTGTACACGTCTATGAGCCAGGTGAGCGTGACTGTGCCTTACACGATCACAGGGGCGGCGACTCAGGTGCAAGTCGGTTCCTCCGCGCCGTTCAAGTTAAACGTGGCGGCTTCCGCGCCGGGCATATTCGCCGCTGTATCCGCCGGTCAAAATCTCCTCGTGCTTTATGCAACGGGCTGCGGCCAACTCACAACTGACGAACTGCCGCGCTGTGCGCTGCCGGTGACCGCCACTGTGAATGATCAGCCCGTGACGGTGCTTTACGCGGGTGTCGCCCCGGGCCTGGTGGAAGGAGCGAACCAGGTTAATATTCAACTCCCGGAAGGCATTACGTCCGGTGCGCTTTCGATCGGCTTAACAGCAGGCGATATAGCGAGCAAGCCGTTCAGCGTAACACTCCCATGAAACTGATTTCATTACTCGCCCTCTGCGGCACGATTCAAGCGCTTCCTCTTGGTTCGAGGCGAATCAGGGGCAAGCGCATCCGAGTGTCCAGTTTCTGAGCCGTTCCGTCTATCTCGGATCGGCGCGCATCGGCGCTCGTAGAGACGTCCGCGCCGAAGGTCTCGATCTGGAAACAGGGATCAGCAGTTATTTCATTGGTAACCATCCAAAGAAGTGGCACGCCGGAGTCCCGCATTACGGAAAGGTTCGGTACAAGGGTATTTATCCTGACGTCGATCTAATCTATTACGGGACCGCTGAGGGACATCTTGAGTACGATTTTGAACTTGCGGCGGGCGGGCACCGATCCCGAACGGATCTCGCTCTCCTGGAATCAACTAGTACGTAAGGAGGCAAACGGTGATCTGCTGATCGGGGGTTTGCGGCAGAAGCGTCCGAAAGTTTCCCAAGATGGGCGCGAGATCGAAGCGCGCTACCTACTCAAGTTAGACAACCAAGTCCAACTGGCACTCGCCGATTATGATCGCTCGCAGGCCATCACTATCGACCCTGTTCTTCAGTACTCCACATATCTCGGTCGTCCAGCCCAGGAGTGGGGCGACGGGATTCAGGTTGACCGCTCGGGGAGCGCGTATATCACTTGTTCGGCGCACTCGCCTCCATCGCCGAGTCTGAATCCGTTTCAGCAGGTCGCAAGTATCAGCCAGGATGCTTACGTCCTGAAGCTCACACCATCCGGCAATGCGGTTGCGTTTTATGTGGTTTTAGGCGGAAGCTTCGATGACAGCGGCGAAGGTATCGCTCTCAACAACGCCGGCAACACCTGGATCGCAGGCGTGACACAATCCCCTGACTTCCCCACCAAGAATGCAGTGCAGCCAATTTTAGTGGTGGATTCGATGGCGGATTTTTCGCAAAGGTTTCCGTAGATGGCCAATCTATTATTCACGTCCTACGTGGGTGGTTCGAGTGACGACTGGGGGAGGGGTTTCTGTCGCGCCGGACGGATCGGCATGGATAGTTGGTTATACCAACTCCCACGACTTCTTAACAAAGAATTCTTTTCAGGCAACGCTTGCTGGTGGAGCAGACGTTTTCCTCAACGACTATCCTCTTATGGCAAAGTGCTCTTCTCAACATATTCGGGCGGTCAGGGTTCGGATTTTGGCGCAGCTGTTCCTTCGGATACCGAAGGCAATGCTTACCTCTGCCGCCCCAATAGGTCGAATATAGAAGTGTACGTCCATCAACTGACAGCTTAGCAAAGAAGGGCGTTGTCCCAAATGGCCTTGAACTGGCCCTGTCGCATCTACAGTCAAGCCCGCAACCGCGCTCCACAAGTGGCGCTCATTGTGACGCAGCCAACGGATCGCATGTTGGACCCGTCGTGTCGAATCAACTGATTTCTAGCAAGGCCCACCATCAATCGAAAACGGCTGGGATCGAGGGAGATGAGGTTCCGGGCAGTTGGGACGATCCTGGTTCATTTCATCGACAATTTTATTTCGGGGCTGTAGTTAAACCAAGCACCTCGATTGTCTCTATACTTCAGGCGTCTGCTCACGATCAGAGGAGATGATCGGTAATGGCGGACAGCATTTCCCAGGAGGGGGCGGCTGCATGGCTTCACTTGGCGGCAACGCAGCGGATGTCCATGACGCTCGATCATCGGGTCACAGCGGCTTATGAGGAGCTTCGTATGGATGTGTACCGGTACGTCCTAACGCTCGGTTTGGTACCCGAGCTGGCTCAGGACATCACGCATGACGCCTTTGTCCGGTTTTACGAGACGCTTTATACTGGCGGTTCTGTCGAGAACCCTCGGGCTTGGCTGCTCAGAGTAGGGCATAATCTGGCGATCAATATGGTCAGCTCCAAGGGTTTTGTAACAACCGATCTGGATGCGAGGGAAGCAACAACGGCACTGAACGCCGAGGAGCGATTGATCGAGCAAGAGGACCGTATGCGCCTTCGCCGCGAAGTCGCGCGACTTTCCACTCAGCAGCGGGCCTGCCTGGAACTGCGTGCGCAAGGCCTCCGCTATCGCGAAATCGCCGAGGTCGTCGGAATAAGTATTTCAGCCGTCGGAGAATTCTTAAGGCGGGCGGTTTCCAAGTTGAGAGAGGCGCTCGATGAATAAGGCGCACGCCCATCCGGCTGAGGACGAACTCCTGCTCTTTCTTGATGGAGAACTCGACAGTAATGGCCTAAACTCCGTTAAGCTTCACCTCGATTCTTGTTGGACGTGCCGGATGAGGGCGGCCAACGTGCAAGCCGCGATTCTAGAATACGCCAGGGCACGTGATCGCTCGGTAATTCCTCAACCCCCACGTCCTTGGCGGGACCTCACGGACGACTTTCGTCGCGTGCGGGATTCGGGAGAATCTCCGTCGCTGTTCAGGCGCATAAGAACCGGCGCGATATTCCGCAATTCGCGCGTTGCCCTGTTTTGTGGGGCAGCGACGGCAATCGCGGCTGTAAGCTGGGTAGTCCTACCTCGTGAATCTAAGAACACGAATAGACCCACTCGCGTGTTTCGGACCTCAGGGGCCACCGATTCCGCTCCCCTTTCCCCCGCGGTCACTCCAATCCTGCCGCGCGCCGGCGGAGAGCTCCGCAATCTCGATT
>JBBSHP010000205.1:0-7484 GCA_038232555.1 Bryobacterales bacterium | reverse complement strand
TGCTGATGTGGTCCTATGCATCGGTGGTTCTGGAAGGCTTGCACCCCTATCAGGGCGGGTATCTCAGACGCAAATATCGCAAGGATCGCCGCCCTACGCTGCCGGTGGAGAGCGCGTCCAGTTTTTATCCGCGCTATGCCGCCAACTTACTCTACAAGCATTACAAGCTGGGCCGGACGGTGTTGCGTTACTACGGGCTGGCGTATCGCTTGCGACGCGATCCGGCGGCGCGCAACTACATGGACGTGGCGCTAACGCCAGTGGTGGATGGCGATTTTGATTCGTTTGAGATGTTCAACTCCAGTGATGCCGCTAAGTCGGAAGCGATGAAAGTGCGCGGCCACGCACCGGCCACTGGGGCCGGGAAGAGCGATCTGGTCAAGATCGGCAGTTAAACCGGCCGCACGCCGCTACAACTTGTGAATCTTGATGCTGCGGAACCAGCACGCGTCACCGTGATTCTGCAGTGAGATGGGGCAATCTTTCTTGGGTTGGCTGATCAGTAAATCCGCCACGTGCGGCGCGTCCCGCCAGCGTTTCTGCATCGCAGTTCGCTCCTCGGGAGAATCGAGCGTGGTATCCACTACCTTGACGCCGTTGAGCCAGTGTTCCACGTGTTTGCCTCGTAGAACAATGCGCGATTGATTCCACTGCCCGGCGGGACGGTCCGCGCCGGCAACAGGACCAACGATGTCGTAAAGAGCCCCGGTGACGTGCTTCGCGTTGCTCACCGCATCCGAGTTGGTCGCGTTGTCCGTCATCTGGTACTCGAAGCCCACCACGTAATCCTGCCCTTGGGCGGGCCGTCCGGTGACACGGGTCAAATAAGACCTTTCCACACTGGCTTCGAACCGCTCTTTGGTCTCCCGGTTGATGGGCTGAAGAAAGAGATGATCTTGTATCCGGTATTTCACTCCGCTATTTCCGGCGGGAGCGATCCGCCATTCCCACGCTAATTCGAAATCACCAAAGGTCTGTTTCGAGAACAGGTCTTCATTGATATGAGGTTTGGGCAGTGCTTTGAGGCAGCCATCTTCGATGGTCCACGAATCACCGGGCGGATTCTTCAGCCGGGTGTCGTCCCAGCCCTGCATGCTCTTCCCATCGAATAGCAGCATCCATCCGGCCTGTTTCTCGTCGGAAGTGAGGGTGTTGGGTGGAGTGATTTTCTGTGCCGGCGCCAGGGAGCAAGCCAGGGTTGCGCACCAGCAGTAAAGTACAGCGTATCGAACCATGCGCCCCAGCATAACATCCAACGCACGGCGTGTTAGTCTCGGCTTGATGTCTCAGAATGGATTCGATCTCTCCAGGGCCGCAGCCGAGGAAATGAACCGGCAGGGCTTTCAACCGGGGTTTTCGGCGGAAGCCAAAGAGCAATTAAGCGGGATTCGTACTGGCCAGGCGAACCTCAGTGTGAATGGCGCGGTGCGCGATTTGCGAGATCGAGTGTGGTCCTCAATCGATAATGCCAGTTCCCGCGATCTGGACCAGATCGAAGTAGCGGAGCACGTGGCCAGCGGAATCCGGGTCCTCATCGCTATCGCGGACGTGGATTCCAAGGTCGGCATCGGAACACCTCTCGATCAACATGCCTCCACCGAAACCACCACCGTATACACGGTGGCCCGTGTCTTCCCCATGCTGCCTGAAGAGCTTTCCACCGATCTGACATCGCTGAACGAGAACGTGGACCGGCTCGCGATTGTGATCGAAATGCTGGTGGGAGCGGATGGGACAATTTCTTCCCATGACGTGTATGGGGCGCTGGTGCGCAACACAACGCAGCTCTCCTACGAAGAGGTTGGACCCTGGCTGGAAGGTTCCGGTCCGGCGCCGGCCAAGGTGGCCGCGTCTCCGGAACTGACCTCGCAGATCAAGTTGCAGGATGAAGCTGCGCAAGCTCTGCGTGCGCAGAGACATACACTGGGGGCCCTCAATTTTGAAAGGATCGACGCGCAGCCCGTGCTCGCGAACGGAAAGGTGACTGAGATACACGCGCATAAAAAGAACCGGGCCAGCGATCTGATCGAAGACTTTATGATCGCGGCGAACGAGGCCATGGCCGAGACGTTGAAGGATGCGAGGGTTTCCGGAATCCGGCGCGTGGTGAAGTCGCCAGAGCGGTGGCAGCGGATTGTGGAGGTCGCGAGCCGGTATGGGGACACCCTTCCCGCCGAGCCGGATTCCGGTGCTGTGAATGGCTTTTTGGACAGACGAAGAGCGGCGGACCCCGTCCACTATCCCGACATTTCGCTCGCCGTACTGAAGCTAATGGGACCTGGCGAATACGTATTGGCGCGCGCGGGCGATCAGGGCCAGGGACACTTCGGGTTAGCGGCCCACGATTATACGCATTCGACGGCGCCCAACCGCCGCTTTGCCGACCTGGTGACGCAGCGGTTGATCAAGGCCGTACAGGCTAAACAGCCGCCGCCTTATTCCGACGCCGACCTGGATGCCATCGCGAAAAACTGCACGCTCAAAGAAGATGCAGCCCGGAAGGTGGAGCGCGCCATGAACAAACGGGCCGCGGCTGTAGCACTGCATGGCCGCATCGGCCAGAGCTTCCCGGCGGTGGTAACCGGAGTGACGCCGAGCGGCGTATTCGTCCGAGTGCTGGATCCTCCGGTGGAAGGCAGGCTGATGCGCAACTCAGAAGGGCTGGACGTGGGCGATCAGGTCCGGGTGACACTGATCAACACGGACCCGCAGCGCGGCTTCATCGATTTCGGTCGGTAGCGCCCGTACGCTATTTCGACGCGGGCAGCGGACGCATCATCAGATTGCGGTACTCCACTACGCTGCCGGCATTATGCTGCTGCAACGCCAGATAGCCTTTGGTGTAAGTGTTCTTCTCATCCACGAAATCGACCACCACTTTGTCGTTCACCTTGATGACGATGTGGTTGCCATCGGCGATGATGTGCTGTGTCCACCAGGTATCGTCGGGAATTAACTGCTCGGTAATGTTCTTGAAATTGTAGAGGCTGCCCGTCCGCTTGGGGTCTTTGTGGGTGTTGTCCACCTGCGCTTCGTAGCCCTTGGGAAAGCCTGGTCCGAAAGCCGTGCGGAAGTACATTCCGGAGTTCCCGCCGTGGTTGATCTTCACCTCAGCTTTGAACTCGCAATTCTCACATTCCTTCACCATCCAGAACAGGTGGCTGGCGGGGCCGTCGCCCACGATGGTTCCATCTTTCACGGTCCAACTCTCCGGGCGCTCGTTCGCCTTCCAGCCATCCAGGGTCTTGCCGTCGAACATTTTGATCCAGCCGTCTGCAGCGGCTAAAGAGACGCAACCGAGCAGCGCAAAGGGAATGAGTAACGTGAGTTTAGTTTTCAATTTGGGTACCAGCGTTATCGTAACGCGAACCGTGCGCACCATGCAGCGAGGCCCCTACGATACGCGGAACGGAATGTCGTATTTGTTTCCTGGCGATTCTAGCAGCGGCACAATGATCCCGAGGGCGCGGACATCGCCCCCCGTTGGCGAGTAGCTATTCTCGACTGTGAAATCCAGGCGAATGGCCCGCCTTTCCGCATGCTTTGAGGGCTTCGGGAACCGGCCGCGGAATTCCAGGGCCTCGGCGGTGGTGCAAGTGACCACACCTGCCGGTTGGCCCGCGATCATACACGTAACTCGTACCTGACCGTTCGGCATCAGCAGCGCCGCAGGGACCTCCAGCCGCAAGGCGAATTCGGATAGAGCGCCGTCCGCTGAAGGCAGCACCTCCAAGCCGAAGCTCTTGGCGGTCCAGCGCCATGCATCGTTCTCTGGCGGATACCAACCGTACAGCGGCCGGACCAGCAGTTCGGGATGGCGCGGCCGGCTCTTGAGCAATACGAACATGCGCTCGTCGGCCCCGGGGTCAACTGGATTCGACTTCACTGCGTCTCCCACCCGCTCGTGACCAAACACTGTCCATCCGGCCCGATCGAGAAGCCGCAGCAGTCCAGCGGCGGAGAATATCCAATAGTTGGTCGGATCGTTGTTCGCCTCCCTGGAATCGAGCAAATACGCGACCGGCTCCTCTTCCATGGGGGTTTGGCGAGGCGTCACCCGCGCGATCCTGGTGCTCAACAGGCACCAGTCGGCATGCAGCGCCAGGTTTTCAAGCACGTAATAGGGATTCTTCAGGTGGTACAGAGTGCCCATGAAAAAAGCAAATTTGTAATCGGATCGCGGTAGCTGGAAGCGACCGTCGAGGTCAATATCGTGTACCTCCAACGCAAGATCAAGTGCTTTCCGGAGAACGTCGACGCCCCTCATCTGATTGAAACTGCTTTCCAGGTGGTCTATCGCATCTACCTGCCCGCCCAGGTGCGCGCAGAAGAGCCCGAGATCACCGTCCGCACACCCAATATCCGCTACCGGACCGGATGCGAGGCCTTCCGCAACCTCTTCGAATACAGGTTGGATAAGCCTCGTCAGGAGTTCAAGCGCGGAAAGCGATTCGTAGGGATACCAGCCATAATCGGGCACCGTCAAACGCCCTTTGATAGCCCGCAACCCGGCCCGGAAGCTCTCGCCCCGTTCCAGGAATTCCTTGGCATTTTTTGGAAAATCGTAATGCATTCAAACGATCCCGCGAAATAACAATTGTAGTCTCGCCCTCCAGGCCCAATTGAAAATCCGTTGCGAGCTTGGCTTGTTCCGAGGTCTGTCCCGGCCGGAACCCGCTAGCGTATATGCTCAAGTAATAGACCTTGCAATCAGGTCTTCCCTTTGGCTTACCGCATTCTAATTCTCATTACGATTCTGGTCTTAAACGGCTTCTTCGCGGCGGCCGAAGTCTCTCTGGTCTCCGTACGCCAAAGCAAACTGAAGTCGCTTGCCGAGCAGGGCAATGCCGCGGCCGCGGCCGCACTGAGTCTGCTCGCCAATCCCGCCCGGTTGCTGTCGGTTACTCAGGTGGGCGTCACTCTCGCCAGCCTGGGACTGGGTTGGGCCGGAGAGGGCACAATTTACGAGATTATCGTGGGCTTGGCCCAACCGATACTCAGTGAGCGGGCGGCTCCGTTCGTGCACGTAATCGCTTTCACGCTGGCCTTCCTGCTCATGAGCTACGGACACGTCGTGATCGGTGAGGTGGTGCCCAAGAACCTGGCGCTGGAGAAGGCCGACCGGTTGGCTTTACTGGTAGCTCCCGCGCTGCTCATCTTTGAGCGGATATCGGCTCCCTTCGTGATGGTCTCGGAGCGTTCGGCCGCCGCTATGTCGCGTCTTATGGGATTGAAGGGTCACCACGGAGGCGGTGGTCATTCGGCTGAGGAGTTGAAGTTCATCGTGAGCTCCAGCCGCAGCGAGGGCCATCTGAAGCGCTTCGAGGAAGACTCGATTCAGCGCCTGCTGGATCTTCAGAACTACTCCGCGCGCGAGATCATGATCCCGCGCCACTCTATCGTTTCTGTTCCGGTGGAGGCGAATCTGGAAACGGTGCTGCGCATCATGCGCGAACATCAATTCTCGCGGCTTCCGGTCTATGAGAATAGTCCGGAAATCATTATCGGCTACGTCCACTATAAGGATCTGATGGACCTGTGGGCGGAACGCAGGGCGGCACTGGATAAGCGCAAATTACCGCGAGCCTTCCGGCTGAGGTCCATTCTCCGTAGCGTTCCCGTGGTGCCCGAATCCAAGGCGCTGCACGATTTGATCGATGAGTTCCGAACCACCCACAAGCACCTGGCCATTGTTGTGGATGAGTTTGGCACCATCGTGGGTTTGGTCACGCTGGAGGATGTGCTCGAGCAGATTTTCGGAGAAATCGGGGATGAACACGACGCCCTGCGACCCGTCTCAGCGCCCGAGGCCGATGTGCTGGAGGTTGAGGGCAGTACGACCATCCGGGATCTGGATACTCAATATGATCTGGAGCTACCGGGCGACGCCGGCTTCGAGACCCTGGCTGGATTTCTGATGTACCAGTTTGGTCGTATCCCGAAAGAGCATGAGTGCGTGGAACATGCCGGCCGCAAGTTCACGATCTTGGCCATGCAGCGGCATCGCATACTCCGTGTGCGGATTGAGCGCTTACCCCAGGTGAAACCGGAAAGCCCCGCGCCCGCCACCCCCTCATACATCGGCCCGCTGTAACCTTTTCTGTCCGCACAATTTGAGGTGATCGAAACGCCGGACAGTTCACGCATGGAGCAACGTCGACATCCGCAAGACCAAATAGCTAAGGGGTACCGACCATCGCGTGCAATTGCGTATACATCATAAAGCAGGCGGGTCCCAGCGTCACAAGCAGCACGGACGGGAAAATCAGAAAAAAGATGGGAAAGATTAACTTCACTCCCACCTTGCGAGCGGTTTCCTGAGCCTGTTGCCGGAAACGTATTCGCAAATACTTGGCATGGGTGCGCAGGGCCGGCCCGAGGCTGGTGCCAAAGCGGTCGCTGTCGATGAGCAGATTCGAGAGCTTCCGTAGCTCGGGCTCACCGGTGCGATCTGCGAGATTCCGCAGCGCTTCCACCCGAGCGTCCCGCGCCCGGAGTTCCAAGTGAGTCTGACCGAGCTCTGAACTAAGGTCCGGGTGCGAGCTCCTGAGCGCGCGGCTTGTATACTCAAGCGTTTGATCCAGAGACTGGCCGGCTTCCAGGCCCAGCACCAGGAGATCGAGGGCCGGGGGAATTCCGCTGCGCAGCCGCTTGAACCGGCCACGAATGCGCGCCGACAGAAACCGGTCCGGCAGCAGAAAGCCGAAGGTGGCTGCGCAGAAAAGCACCAGCAGCGCTGAGGACTCCCGGCCCATCAGAATCAGCAACAAGCTGCATAGTACGGCTATAACTAGGGCGCTTCCACACTTGATTCCGTAGAATACAGGGACTGCGGAAGGCCACCTGTATCCTAATTGAGCCAATCGCTTCCGATATTTATTCCCCTCCCGGTGCGCCGACGGAAACTTTTCTCCCAGGGAACGAAAAACACCGACCATAACCGCGCTCGAGCCAGCCGGTTCGGTGAGGGCGCTGGTTGGCGTATGGGCTCTCGCGCGCAAGAGCCATGAGCCACAGGCGACCACGCCGGTCATCATGCAGAGAAAGAAGGCAGCAGCCAAAGCGAAACTCATACTTTAATGTCCACTAACCGGCGAATCACGAAATGCCCCGCGATCAGGCAGCACACCGAGGCAGCGATCAGGTACCTCCCTTTGGGATGCAGAATCAATACGGCTAGGTAATCGGGGCTAACGATCGCCAGCATACCCGCAATCGCCAGAGGCAACAAAGTAAGTACCGCGCCGGTCAATCGGCCGTGAGCCGCTAGTGCCCGGACTTCTCCCTTGAGCGCGGTCGACTCCCGTATGGTCTCAGCCAGATTGGAGAGCACTTCGTTCAACTTGCCTCCAGTACGGGACTGCAACTCCAGTGCGGACGTGAACATGTTCACTTCCAGCAGTGGAACCCGATGGCTGAGGTTCTCCAGTGCCACCGCCCAAGACATGCCCAGGTTGCCCTCCACTGCTACTTTACGCATCTCA
>JBBSHP010000204.1:0-7505 GCA_038232555.1 Bryobacterales bacterium | reverse complement strand
TATGGCGTTTACGTGGGTGAACAGATGTAAAGCAGAGTGAGAACGGCTATTTCGGATGGGACGTCACGTACTGGATATAGTAGACATCACCTTCAATGGTGAAATAGAAACGCCAATCGCGGTTGACGCGCGCCTGCCAGCGGTGGCCTCGTCGTACTTCTTGGCGCGCAATGAAGGATGGCGCAGGTCACGTGCTAAAAAGGCAAGCTGTTTGTGAAGTGCTTTGCGCACGGCAAGCGGTGCATCAGCGGCGGCAATAGAAGCAGGAGTGGTAAGAACAATCCTCATCGGCGCGATGGCTTAGATTGTTTAGCTGCTGCTCTCTCCTTGGTTAGGCGCTCGATGTGGGCGCTGGCCTCTTTTGCTTTGAAGGGGCCGTGGACCCGACCGGCCTTAATGTCGGCGTCGGCCCTGTCGAGGCGGGCGTCGATGATCCTGCGCTGAGCGGGCGTGTATTCGTCATCAGCGTTTGGGAACTCGGAACGGTCGATCATGACCTTGGGAGTAATCACAATTTTGCCGCGGTGAAGCGAAAACTCCACTTCCGAAGTCATGAATTCCGACTTCCAGAAGCAGTATAGCGGACCGACAGAACCTGTCAAGGCGGCTGGTAACCAGTCCTCGCCTGAGAGCGGTGGTTACCTCTGGACGCTTCCGCTCGATCAGCGATGTGGAAAACCAGAGGCCCGGCTCGCCGGAGCTTTTTGACGCACACCCGCTGCCTCAATCTGCGATGTTCTCGGCCGATGGACGCTGGATCGCGTATGCTTCTCAAGACGCATGTGCCGTGAAGGGCCTGGCGGGGCTGCGGACCTGCCCGCAGGCTATCTCGAGTTGTGGCTGGCCTGGTTGTGACAAGGCGTCCAGCTCGACATTCACCTGACGAGACTCCGTGGTGGGCTGCTCTACGTAACTTACGTGCTGCGGTTTGCCGTCCACGTAGACTTCGACGTTGGTCTTGTCCGCGTTGGGCGGCAGACCTGTGGCCCAAACAGATAGTGACTTGCCTCTGTTCAGATCCACTCCGTTTTGCTGCCAGGTGGTGCCATCGGACACGCTGTCGATCACCAGCGCTTGCACTTTGACTCCCATGTCCACGGCGATGAGGTGAGCCCGGCTGGGTGCGCTGCTGCCAATCCGGAGGCGCACCTCGTGCATCCCGGGGCCGAGACCGGGAGGGAGCTTGAAGGTCGTCTCCCACCGTTGTGAATCTGCCAGGTGCAGGTGAATGGGACGCACCCCGTAACCGCCCACCTCGGACTTCACGTCGTCCAGCGACAACTTCGCCGGAGCGCATTTGAAAGCCGCAGTCATGTACTCATCTCTTTGCGAACTGAAGTTAATCCCGAAATACTTGTCGTGATAAGCATCCAAGAGATCCGGGGCGGCCTCCGCGTTGACCGGCGGCGATTCCCAGGTGCGATGACACGCGATACAGGCGTTGTGCTCCATCATGGCCCGGTGCTCTACCCGCGCAAACCCGGCCGTCCGGCAGAATGCCATCAGGCACGCCAGGCTCGGACCCACCCAGTTGTCGGTCTGGCCGCCGAATTCGTCCGTCTCATAGAACTCCATCACGGGACGGCCCGCCAGATGCGTCCCCGGCAGATGCTTATCGCGCAGGATAAACGAATCCACCGCCGCCAGGTCCTTGGTCAAAGCGCACACGCGCTCCAGTGCCAGCAAAGGGTGCTTCAAATGATAAAGCACGCCCATGAACAGCACCACGTCGAAGTATCCGATGCGGTCCGGAGTGAGCTCATACACATCCAGTTGCTGGTATTCCACACGGGAAGCAAGCAGCGCGCGCATCTCGCGAAAGCGCGGATTATCCCAGTTGTCGATGGCCAGCACTTCCGCGCCGCGCCGTTCCATCTCAAATGCGAACCAGCCATCCCAGGTTCCTATATCGAGCACACGTTTGCCTGCGAGATCCATTGCAATGGGAAACTTCGAGATCCGGTCCTTCAGTCCGTCCAAGGGACAGACGCCTTGAACGACGGTTCCATCGGGAAGTTCGAAACTGTGCCACCAGCCCTGCTGTTCCCGCTTGGCATTCCAGCCGCGGACGTAATCAAACGGATCCGCAGCGCGAACTTTCGAACTCATGCTTTCAGCATACGGTGCTTTGGGAGTAGCCGATAGCCGAGGGTACCCAGGAGGGTGCCCAGTGTGACCAGCAGACTGGCGAACCAACACAGTTTTCGTTCCAGGCCACCTTCGAACGTCAGATCGATTTCGCAGCTTCCATGGCAGTCCGGATGCAACACCATCAGGCCGATCCCGTCCCGTACAATCGCTGCCGGACGGCCGTTCGCGACCGCCTTCCATCCCTGATCGTAAGTCACCTGCACGGCTACGACCTCGCCCGGCTCCACGGGGGCAGAGATATGTGCCTGGCCGGAGCGCAACCAGCGCATGTCGGCCAAGGGCAGACCGGGGTCTTCCAGAGCTGCGACGAATTCTGTCAGTCTGTCGACGTCGAGACCGTTCGCGGGAGGCCGGCTAATCGCAGCCGCTGCGGGAATCACGTGGGCAAGCGACGTACTCCTTTGCGGGATGCCGTAGATCGTGTCATCCTCCGCATGCCAGAGCACCGGAAGAACTCCCTCGAATTTCCTGGGATTGCGATAGGGCTTGTACGCCTCCCGGCTATTCGGCCCCGGCACCGTGACCGCGTGATTTCCATAGGCCTTCAGCCAGGTAATCGAATTTTGGGCATCGCTGGCGCCGGCGTTCTCACCCGAATAAATTGCGAACACGGCGATTTGCACCATCCAATTCGGAGAAAACGGATCGTGCCCCGAGCTGAATTGCGGATTGTCGGTGAACACGTTGAACCAGGTACCCGCGTCATCCGAGACCATGGTTTTCAGACCCGGAAGATTCCCGTCGATCCACTTGGCCATTTTGTATTCGACCGTGCTGGTGATGTCGATGGGACGAATCAAGGTTCGCGCATAGCGTGTGTAGGTGATACTCTGCCGGATCAGGAAAGCCGCGAAGATCAGCACGGCGATAATTCGGACGGTGGAGCCAGCCCGCATGAGCAGATGGCGTGCGAGGAAGGCGGCCGCCAGGCAGAGCGCCATCTCCATTTCGAGATGATAGCGTTCGGGCTGCGGCAGGACCCGGATGCCAGCCCAATATGTCAGACCGGAAATCGCGGTAAAGAGGAAAGCCCACAACAGCAGAAAGCGTTCGAACCGGCTCGACATATTGCGCGTGGCCACCCATAAGACGATCAGTCCCGCCAGCACCCCCAACGCCCCGGCCAGATTCTGCCCGCAGTAATGGAAATCGGTCGCCAGCGATGAGGAGTTCCCAATCGTTCGGATCAGGGTGGGTGTTAGCAAGGGCGAGATCCAGACATAAGAAAGAACTGCCGTCCCCAACAGAGCCAAGATGCTGGCGCGCCGCAGCTCCGGGGCATACGCCAACAGAAGGCAGCCGGCCCCGATAGCTAAATCGATGGCTCCAAAAGCGTTGGTGAGAACGATTGCGCCAAACAGCACCCCGCTCGCAACGTGCCAGCGCAATTGTCCGCGCGTAAGTGCCAGGTAGGCGAACAGGAGGGCCAGCGGGAGCAGGCACAGGACCGCATTATGAGGGCCTTCGCCGTAATGCAGCAGAGTGTGCAGACGGCGGGCGTGGCGCCATCCAAAGATATCGGTGCGGACTACCCAAAAGACCGCCGAAGGCGACAGCAATGAGTACAGGAGACCTACCGACCAACTGGTCTCCAGGAACCCGCTGAGTTTCCAGGCGAACCAGAACAGCAGCGCTGGTCCAAGGCAGTAGAACGCTGCACTGACAGCATGAAACGCCAGTGCCGTGGAACAGCCCGCCAGCTTTGCAAAGGCCGCATCCACAAAATGCAGCAGAGGCGTGTAGGTGTTTTCAAAAGGCAGCCCGTTGAACCAGAAGGGAAACCAGCTCAAATGTGGCCAGTCGCGCAGGATGAAGCGGCTGATGGCCAGGAAAGTGCCCTCATTCGAGTTCATGTGCTCCGTAAACTCGGTCAGGAACAGGCGGCGCACGATAAAAGCGTTGAGCGCGATCAGCAGGCAGAAATAGAGCGCTGGACGTTGCTGAAGTAAGCGGTGCCTCAGGTTGGAAAACGTTTTCGTCAGCAGGGTGAGTCACTAGTACGCTAAGTACTCGCGTTCTAGGTGCGCTCGCGAGTTCCAACTATACAATAAGGCTACAAAATGCATTGGCTTCGTCGTTTTACTTTGATCGTCTCCATAAGTCTGGGGGTCTCTGTTCTTGCACTGGTGCTTCATACCTTCTTGATGGCATCGCAGGCCAACCCTCCGCTCTGAGGCCAGCGCGTGCAGGACCTTCAGATGCTGGTGATCATCCTGCTTGCATTGTCCAGTCTTTACACCGTAGTGTTCCTGTTAACCCCTTCAGTCAGCGATCGAATTCTGCGTCGGCAGGCGGACCAAACCGTTAAGGCTGTCGAAGCGCAGTTACAGGCCAGCCTCGAAGAGTTCCGAGAGGTAAAAGAAGAATTCCGGCGTATCATGCTGGGGAATGAAAGATTGTTACGGCAATTACAGTCCGAACGCGCAACAGTTTCCCCGCGAAGTTCGGAATCGCCAAGAGCAGCTGCTCCAGGCGGCGGGCTGCAGTATGCCCAACTATCCGGCCGTTTGCGGGTAGTAGACAAAGAACTGGTAAACATCTACCAGGCACTTGCCGCTCCAGAGACGAAACAGGAAAGCAGGAGCGCGATTTTGTATCTGAACCGGGCCATCGGCCTGACGTCGGATCCAGCCGCGGCGGCCGATCTTCACTACACTTTGGGATGCCTGTTGGGGCGCCAGGGCGAACTGGAGGAAGCTCTGCGGGAGATTCAGATGGCATTCCTGAATAAGTGCCCGGAACTGGACCAAAAACTTGCCAAGGACACCGAAGAAGGCGGCCCCTTATATGAACTGGCCAATCGTGAGCCCTACGATCAAGTAATCCTTGATTTGTTGATGGACGTGAGGGTCGGGGCCTAGGCAGGCTGCTGAAAAGGCTCGGCAGTCCCATCTCCCTCGCGGTCGTGGCTCGGTAACATTTGTAAACAAGTGAGCGCCATTCCGAGCCGCGCGCGCCAGTGCTTGCTTGGCCGCCCGCTTAGATCTTATAATGAACCCAAACCGATAACGCGAGCGGGAACCGTTCGCAAACGAAGAGGGGTTAAATGAAAACGAAGTTTTATGTCTTGGTGCTGGCCGCCCTGTGCGCGATCGTCAGCGTCTCTGGACAGAATGTTACGGGTGCCATCAGCGGAGTGGTGCGGGATCCCACCGGCGCTACCGTGCCCAACGCCACTGTCCGCGCGATCAATACCGGCACAAGCGCATCGGAACAGGTCACCAGCAATGCGGAAGGACAATACGCCTTGCGCACCCTGCCGGTCGGCCAGTACAGGGTGGAAGTTGAGGCGCCCGGCTTTAAGCGCTACGAGGCGTCAGGTATCCGGCTCCAGGTGGATGAGATCGCCCGCGTAGACGTGACTCTCACCGTCGGAGGAACAACCGAGAGCGTGACCGTCTCGACCGACGCAATTCACATCGACACGGACACAGCCACGCTTAAGAATGTTGTGGATCAGAAGCGCATCGAAGAACTTCCTCTGAATGGCCGGAATGCGACGCAGTTGATGCGGCTAGTAGTGGGCGTGACCGCCGATCCCCGCGCCGATGTCACCTCGGGCACCACGTACCCGGGTGTCACTCCCGTGTCGGTCAACGGTTCCCGCGCGAACGCAACCAACTACATCCTGGATGGAGCAACCAACAACGATCACTACAGTAACGCTCCGAATCCCATGCCGAACCCCGATGCACTCCAGGAGTTCAGCGTGCAAACCAACAACTTCAACGCGGAATTCGGGCGTCAGTCCGGCGGTATCGTAAACGCCGTCACCAAGTCGGGTACCAATAGTTCCACGGCAGCGCGTTTGAGTTCGTTCGCAATCAGGCGCTGAACGCCACCAACTTCTTTTCGCCGGTCGTCAATGGCAGCAAGCAGACGGATGGCCTGAAACGGAACCAATTTGGCGCTACTTTGGGTGGGCCGATTCTCATCCCGAAGGTTTACAACGGCCACGACAAGAGTTTTTTCTTCTTCTCGTATCAGGGCACTCGTCTCCGCCAGGCTCCGATCCAAACGCAAATTATTGTTCCGACCGCGGCCATGCGCTCTGGTAATTTCTCATCCTTAACGAAGCAACTCAAGGATCCGGCGACGGGACTCGCGTACTCCGGAAACCAGATTCCCCCCGGACAGATCAGCCCGATCAGCCTGGCTATTCTGCAGCACATTCCACTACCTACTATCGGCAACACGACCTTCGCCGCCGCGCCTACCAACTTCGATGAAGACCAATGGTTGTTGCGTGGGGACCAGCAGATTGGGGATAAGAACCGGCTCAGCGTGCGATGGTACCGCTCTTACGGGAAAACGCCCGCCTTCCTCGATGAAGCAAATTATCTGTCTCAGACCACCGGCCGCACGTGGCTGAATCAGAGCGAGAGTCTTACCGACACCCACGTTTTTAACGCGAACCTGACAAACCAGGCCCTTTTCGCTTTCAATCGCACCGACGGCAACAACGTTCCAATTTATGTACCCAAGTCGTTTAAAGATCTGGGAGTGAATATCTTCAACGACGACAGACCTCAGCTCTATGTGAGCGTATCCGGCTATTGGGGGACGCTCAATACGGGCGACACGAACCGGTTCCTGCGTGACGAATACCAGTTCACGGATACTCTGAGGTGGACTAAAGGCGCCCACCAGGTCAGCTTTGGCGGCGAATACGGCAAAGGGCTGGACGACGTCACCAACAACTTTCGAGCGAACGGCCGATTTACTTTCAACGGCGGTTCAGCTCCATTCACTGGCGATTCTTTCGCCGATTTCCTGGTCGGCAAGTTTAACGTTTTCGAGCAAGGGGCCGGGGAGTACAGAAACACCCGTTTCAACCGGATGAGCCTGTTCGCGCAGGATTCCTGGAAGGTGCGCCCGCGTTTCACACTCGACTTGGGAGTTCGTTGGGAGCCTTTTTCCCATACACCGATCTGAAGGGCAGGATCGCCGCCTATCACCCGGGCCAACAATCTACGCGGTTCGTAAATGCGCCTAAGGGAGTGGTCTTTGCAGGGGACACCGGTGTTCCCGAGGGTGGCTTCCCGATCACCTGGAACAACGTCGCCCCCCGGGTGGGGTTCGCGTGGGACTTGTTTGGAAATGGCAAAACATCGCTCCGGGGCGGCTACGGGATCTTCTTCGATCAGCCCGGTACGATTTCCTGGAACAACCAGGGGAATCAGGCGCCGTTCGGAACCGTCCTGTCCACCAGCGGGAATGCGGTTAACAGCTTTGCGAATCCGTACGCGGGAGCAATCAATCCGTTTCCGTCCCCGCTGACTCCTGGCAAAGATGCCTCCTTCCCGGCCTTCAGTTCACAATTTTTGGACGCTCCCGATATGCGCAATCCGTAC
>JBBSHP010000203.1:0-7513 GCA_038232555.1 Bryobacterales bacterium | reverse complement strand
TTGCGGCCATGAATAGCCGGTTGCGCTTACTCCCGCCGAAGCAGAGGTTGGCGCAAATCTCAGGCAGCAGGATCATACCGATGCGTTGACCGTCCGGCGCGAAAACATGAACGCCATCGTAGCCCGCTCCGACCCACCCCGCGCCCGCCCAGATGTTCCCGTCCTTGTCGGCGCGAATGCCGTCGGCAAGACCCGCGCCCTTTCCAGGTATGTCCATCGAGCAGAATTGCTTTCCTTTGCGCACAGTCTTCGTGTCCGGCAAGTCGAAAACCTTGATGATGCGAGGGGCATCGGGGTAATGAGTTGCGCCTGTATCAGCCAGGTAGAGCTTTTTGTAATCCGGCGAGAAGCACAGGCCGTTGGGTTTGTAGGCCTCGTCCGTGATCATGGTCAACTGGCCCGTCTTACCGTCCACGCGATACACCGCTTCTTTCAGTTGCAGCGGTGCGAGGTGCCCTTCGTAAGCCATCAGGATGCCGTATCCAGGGTCGGTAAACCACACGCCCCCGTCCGGGTGCACGATGACGTCGTTGGGCGCGTTGAACGGTTTGCCCTGCCACTTATGGGCCAACACAGTCATGCTGCCGTCGTGCTCATAACGCACTACCCGGCGGTTGTCGTGCTCGCATGAGATTTGGCGGCCTTCGAAGTCGAAGGTGTTGCCGTTGCTGTTGCCGGACTGCGGCCGGATCACACTGACATGGCCGTCGTCTTCCACCCAGCGCATCTGCCGGTTGTTGGGGATGTCGCTCCAGACCAGATAATGCCCCACCGCGTTCCAGGCCGGACCTTCCGACCAAAGCGTGCCGGTAAACAGCCGCTGAATGGCCGAATTGCCGATCTTGTATTTGGCAAACCGCTTCTCAAGGACCACGATGTCCGGATCGGGATAACGGATGGGATCTTTGCCGCTCCAATCGCGTTGCGTTTGCGCGTGCGCGGCTTGCGGAAGAAGGGCGGCCCCGGCAGTGGCAGCGGTCAGAAAAGAACGCCGGTTCACATCGCGACGATTTGGCATTAGTGTTCGTGGTGCATGACCATGCAGCAGCGTGAGAGTGAGAGAGCGCACCGGTCGTGCTCAAACTGCACGGTAGTGTGATGGATGTGCAACTTGGAGAGCACCTGGTTCAGCCGCTGTAGGATCGCATCGCTGGCGGAAGGAGGCATGTCTTCAATCAGGACGTGACAGCTTAGCGCGTGCGCGTTCGATCCCAGGCTCCAAATGTGCAGATCGTGCACGTCAATTACTCCCTCCACGCCCTGCATCTGCTCCGTCACCGAATTCAGAGCAAGCCCGCTGGGCAGACCTTCCAACAGAACGTTGAGCGAGTCCTTGATGATGTCCCAGGCTGTCCAGACGATCAACGCCCCGATCACAATAGACAGCGCCGGATCGACCTGATGCCAGCCGGTATAACGAATCACGACGGCGCCCACCATAATGGCCACAGCACCGAGCGCGTCTCCCATCATGTGCACGAATGCCGCCCGAATGTTCAGATCGTGCTTCTGATCCGAGTTCAAGCGCCACATGATGACTCCATTCAGAACCAGAGCGGCGGCGGCTACGATCAGCATGGTCCCGTATTCCACCGGTTGAGGATGCCGGAGCCTCTCGATGCCCTCATAGAAAATGAAGCCAGCGATCACAATCAGCGTGAGAGCGTTGACGAAGGCAGCCAATACGCCGGCCCGGTGATACCCAAACGTTTTTTGATCATCGGCCGGTTTGGATTGCACGTACACCGCGAACGCTGCCAGTATCAACGAGAGGGCGTCGGTGAAGTTGTGTCCGGCGTCGGAAATGAGAGCCAAGCTTCCCGATTTCACACCCGCGATGACCTCGATCGCCACAAAAACCAGAGTGGCGGCAGAAGATAACGTCAGGGCTTTGCCGGTGCCGGAATGTTGATGGTGATGATGCACGAACTACCTCTATTATGTTACGAAATAATCCCGACCTTAGAATCGGGTGACCTCCGTGAAATGGAAATCCGCCACCTGCATGGCCGGGACCACCATGTCAAAAGCTTCCTCGCCCGACGCACGGACGGCAGGAGACAAGGCCTCCACTTTCGAAAGCATCTCGATCAGACTCTGGTTGAAACGGAAGTTTCTCAAGCCGCAGACAACTTGTCCACCTTCAATCAGGAAGGTGCCATCGCGCGTCATGCCGGTCATGATCTTTTGGTGTGGGTCCACTTCCCGGATGTACCAGAGTCGCGTCACCAAAATGCCGCGATCCATTGAAGCGAGCATGTCTGCGACCGGGACGTTGCCGCCGCGAATGACGATGTTCAGGGGGGCTTCACCGATTTCGTTCGGCAATGGAAACCCGTGCCCGGTGGGAGCAACGCCCGCTCTGGCAGCGCTGGCCCGCGAGTAGGCCAGGTCGCGGGGGACACCCGCCTCAATCAAGGTCAACCGCTTACGGGGTAAGCCTTCCCCGTCGAAGGCTGGGCCAGCCTGTAAGGGATGACGGACATCGTCCTCGATGTGGATATTTTCGCCGAAAACCCGCTGCCCGATTCGATTGTTCAGGAAGCTCCGCTGGTCCGTCATGGCGGTGCCGCTGAAATCGCCGAACATCTGACCCACGACGTCGAGCACAGCCGCAGGTTCCAGCACGACCGGGTAGTCACCCGGCGAGAGCTCGCGAGGGGACCGCGACAGCCGTGCTTTTTCGGATGCGTTGAGCGCCAGCGCTGCTGCATCCAGGTCACGTCCGTTCACCGCAGAGGCCTTCGCCCACCCCGAACTGTCCTGGTCCATAGCCGTGATCGAGAATGTGGCCATGGTGCCGGTATGATACGCAGCCAGTCCTCGGGAATTGAAGATCGCTTCAACGGAATGTTCCGTCGAATAAATTCCGGCCGCTGTTTGGGAGCGTTGCTCGACAATCCGAATCGCCTCCGCAACCGCGCTAGCCCGATCTTCAGGAGTGGTGGCTGCCGTACGCAAATCAAAACGGTCCAGCGGTTCGATGTCCTGGGGCTCGGCCAATCCCAACATGTCAGCCTCAGGCTGCACCGACCGTGTTAGCGCGAGCGCTTCCTGGACGGCGCGTTGGATGGAAGATTCGTCCCAACGGTTGGTAGTCGCTCGGGCGGTGCGCTGGTCCACCAGCGTGCGAACGGAAAGCCAGCGCGAGCGTTCGCTGACGTTTTGATGGATCGTGTTGTTTGCAAACCGGGTAAGCGAAGAATCGTGACCTACGATCATGACTTCAATGTCGCGAACTCCCACGGCTTGGGCAGCCCTTTGCACAACGTCAAATAATTCCCCGCACCGCTCAGGGGAGGCCAAGGAGCTATCCTCCATAACCACCGCCCACTTTGATGTTCGCGAAGCGCGAGGGGCTCGCTCCGTGGCCCGTCCCAATCACCTGTTCAGGCTGCCCTTTGCCGCAATTCGGAACGCCCCACAAGGTCCAGTGCTGCCGGTCGGCTATGGCTTCGCAGGCGTTCCAAAATTCAGTAGTGATGCCGCTATAAGTCGGATTTTTGAGCATGCGCACACGCCGCCCATCGCGAATCTCCCAACCGATCTCGCACCCGAACTGGAAGTTGTAGCGCTTGTCGTCAATGGACCAGCTCTTGTTGGTTTCCATATAAATGGCTTGGCTCACTCCGCCAAAGACTTCGTCAATGGTCTGCTCTCCAGGGAGTACGCTCACATTGGTCATCCGGATTAACGGGAGGCGCGACCAGTCCGTGGCTCGCATGGTCCCGTTCGAGCGCGCAGCTCCCACCGCGGCAGCCGTCTCGCGCGAAGTCATGTAGCCTCGGAACTGCCCATTGCGGATAATGTCCACGCCTTGCGCGGGCACTCCCTCATCATCGAAAGCAAAGGTGCCGAGCCCCGGTCCATGCTCCAGCCTGGCGTCGCATACCGCATTCACGATCTCCGATCCATACCGAAGATGGTTGAGCTTATCGAGTGCGAGAAAACTCATGCCCGCGTAATTTGCCTCCGAGCCAAGAACCCGGTCGAGTTCGATGGGGTGACCAATCGACTCGTGAATCTGCAAACCAAGCTGGCTGCCGTCCAGAATGAGATGGAAGCTGCCTTCGGGACACTGATCCGCCGAATGCAATGCGACTGCTTCGTCGGCGATGCGCGCCGCATTCTCCAGAAGCTTGCACTCCTGGATCAATTCGTAGCCTTTTAGCTGATGCTGCCCCCCGAACGAGTTCGGATAGGAGCGCTTCTGCAACTCGTCCCTTTTGAAGCTGAAGGCGGTGTAGCCGGCGCCGGTCATAGTGCGTGTCTGATCGATGCGGCTCCCCAGCGACGACACAAAGAATTGACGCGAACGGTCGCAATTGAACGAAGCTTCGGCCAAGGTTATGGCGGAGTTCCGGCGCAATTCCGCGTCGATGCTTAGCAGCAAGCCAAGCTGTTCTTCGACAGTAATTGCGAACGGGTCTATCAGGCAGGGTGACACCCACACTGCCTCGTGCTGGTCTTCCGGAACCAGCTCAACTTCTCTCTTTTTCGCCAGCGCGCTCGAATGAGCAATGGCGACAGCCAGCGTAGCTGCGGCTTCGATACCTTGCTTGGACAGTTCATCCGTAGCCGCAAATCCCCAGCATCCATGGGCGATCACGCGGATACCCAAGCCTAGCGATTCGGAAGCCGCTACATGGCCGGGGCGCCCGTTCTTGGTAGAGAGGCTGCGCGCTCTGTGTTCAATCGCGCGCACATCGGCGTAAGTCACGTCAGTCCGCATGGCCTCTTCCAAGGCAGCGGTTGCGAGAGACTCCAGATTCTCGTTCGGCATTCGGTGGTGGTTGCTATTCTTTCTGAAGCTTGATCTCCAGCTTCTCCCCGCCTTTGCGCATCCATGCATACCAGGCCTTGCCCACGCGGACGGTGCCGGGCCGGTAGCCTAAAGCACTGACGATCAGGTTGTGCGGCTCCGCGAGGGTCAGTAATTCATAGGCTCCGAAACGATCGGCGGTAGTGTGAAATAGCGGAGGACGTCCGGCCGGGGCATCTGTGATCTCGGCCCAGGATACCGGCGCGCCGCTGGCAGCATCCCGCACGCGGCCCGAAATTTTATAACTAGCTCCGGTGGTGGAGTCGACCCGGGAAGTACTGAAGCTGATCGCCGAAGTGGCCCACCAGATCGCGAAAAATCCGAAGCAGAACAGAATGACAAAAAGCAGGCCCCAGCGTAGGACCTGCTTCTTCATTTCCAGGCGATCCTCTTGGTCTTGCTCTTGCCAAAACTCCGGCATGCTACGCAAGCAGTCCGCGAAAATTGGGCTTGGTATAACCGGGGAACACGGCGTTCAGGTTGGTGTTTCCGAGATGCCGGGTGACTAGCTCGCCGAGCACATCACGAAAATCCGTGGTGAGATTGAGATCGCGGCCTTCATACAGTTGCTCTTTCTCGAGTCCAGGCCAGTCTCCGTACACTTTGCCGCCGCGCACATCGCCGCCCAGAACGAACATGGCGTTGGCGTGACCGTGATCTGTTCCACGATTTCCATTCTCGCGTGCCGTGCGGCCAAATTCAGACATGGTGACCACAGTGATATCTTGCATGCGGTCTCCCAGGTCTCGATGGAACGCCGCGAGGGCTTGCCCCAAGTCCGTTAGCCGGTTGGCCAATTGGCCCAGTGCCGGAGCCTGCGCTGACTGATTGACGTGAGTGTCCCATCCGCCGATATCGGCGAAGGCGACCTCCAGTCCGACATCGGCTTTGATCAGGCGTGCAATCTGCTGCAGGTTCTGGCCCAACCCTCCATTCGGGTAGGTCGCGTTGTTGGCCGGCAGGTACGGACGTTTCTGAACGGACTGAATCATCTTGATCGCATCGAAAGTTTCCTTGCCGGTCCCATGCAGGACGGTATCGAGCGAATTCGAATACATACTTTCAAAGGTGGCCGAGGAGCGCGTGTCTCTGATCTGAAAATCATTAAGGTTGTTGATAGCGACGGCCTCGTTCCGTCCCCGCAGAGTGCGAGCCAGGTTGGGACCAAAGCTGATGGCGCGTACCGGTGAACTCTTGGCGGGCTCCTTGCGCAGCGCACGGTTCAGCCATCCATCCGAGGTTGCCTTGAGCCCCGGAGTTCCGGATTCCATATAATCCTGCGCATCGAAGTGCGAACGGGTGGGATCGGGGGAGCCAACCGCTTGAACTATAGCCAGGTGCTGCGATTCATACAGAGGTTTTAGCGCGGCCAGCGCAGGATGCAGGCCGAAGAAGCCATCCAGATCCACGGCGGAATTGGAGGAGCCGTCCGGGCGAGGAATAGCAATGCTGGGGCGAAGGTCGTAATAGCTCTTTTCGCCGTAGGGGACCACCACGTTGAGACCATCTACGGCACCGCGCTGAAAAATTGCGACCAGGATTTTCTTGCGAGGCACCGGCCCGTCGCCTGCGTAAACGGATCGGGCCAGCCAACCAGGAGCTGCGCCCATGCCGAACATGGCCAGTCCGGAACTTTTAAGAAAGGCACGTCTGGAAGTCATATCGTTTTTATCTTCTTTGGAAATCGGGGGAGCCTAGCACCAGGCCGGCCATCACGGCAGGGGTTGGCGCATGCATCGCCTTTTCGAGCGATGCGCGGGTTTGCGATGACACACCGCGGAACATGAGCGCTTTGGCGATCTCCGTTGGATCGGATGTCCCGAATCTTTTGGGATCGATTTTTACACCAGCAATTTTGTTCGCGGCAAGTGCGAGCGCGAAATTCATTCTGGCAAGCAGCGCGGCGGAATTCACCCACTCAGCATTCAAGTTCGAATAGCCGGTGGGCTCCTGCTTACGATACAGCGGCTCACCGAGTTGGCTCACCTGGTTCGCGAGCGCAAAGGCGTCGTCGACTTTCGCGTCCAGCGTCCGCGCGGCGCTGGCGACCATTTCAAACGGTGTTTTCACCTTGGACCGGTAGGCCCCCTGCGACCAACACTCTGTAGAGGTCAGCATGGTCTGCAGCACTTCGCGGATGCTGCCATCCTTATCCAAAAATGTTTTGGCCATGCGATCGACCAAAGCCTGAGGAGGATTATCGGCCACGAACCGTTCAGCGAGCTTGCGCGAGATGAAGCGGGCGGTAGAGGGATGATGGGCCAGTATGTCGATGACCTTCTCGGCGTCGTTCTGGCCGCCACCGGCAGGAATGACGTTGCCAAGAATGATCTTCTCCCCTTTGTCGTGAACCTTGTCGTTGAAAAAGAATCCCCCGCCTTTGCGCGGATCCTGAATGGTCCAACCCGTAAAACAGCGGGCCACTTCCATCACGTCTTTCTGCGTGTATCCGCCATTCACCCCGAGCGTGTGCAGCTCCATCAACTCGCGGGCATAATTTTCATTGATGCCGCGTTTGCGATTCTTACCTTTCATTTTCGCGTCCAGATCGGCCCGCACAGATTGAAAGTTGTCGAGGTAAAACAGCATGGCGGGGCTCTTGGCGGTGGCCTCCAGCAAATCCTGAAATTTGCCGAGCACATGAGGCTGAATGACATCGCGCTCGAAGGAGGGAATCAGGAAGCGATCCGC
>JBBSHP010000202.1:0-7520 GCA_038232555.1 Bryobacterales bacterium | reverse complement strand
GACCAGGCATAGGAGCTGAGTACCTGAAACCCGCGTGAGAATCGCTTTTCTGCGCGAACCAGTAAGCCCTTATAAGCGAAGCGGTAGGGAGCCTGGTACACGCTGATCGGCCCTAGCGAGCAGAGCGCCTGGGGATCATTCGCCTGAGCGCCGGCGCACCTGGGGATCACCGGCCCGCGAATGCGGTTGAAGTGGTTCAGGTCGATGAAACCGCCTCCTTGGGGGGCGTGCACGAAATGCCGATACACTAAATCGGCGCTCACGACAAAATCTCGCGCGATTTCCCTCTGGACGCCAAGGTTCGCGTGCAGCGCCGATGGAGAGTGGTAATCGGTGGGAAAGAGTGAGGTCGCCTGCTTGCTGATCTGTATTGACTGCAGGCTGGGATCCGCATTAATCAGGCCTTGCAGGAGGCTGCTCCGAATCGAGGGCAGGATCGCCAGCATATCGGCGCCCGTGAACAAAGTTGGAGCGCCGCGGAAATCCAGTGGCCTTCCCACCGGGACTCCGGGAATATTCCGCAGCGGATTCAGGATCGAAGTCCCCTGAAAAGTCTGACGGCCGAGACCGGGCGGGCCAAGCGCTGCCCGCTGGTTGTCGTTACTGGACCCTTGAGACTGAACGCCATAAAAGAGCCCTGCGCCCCCGCGCAACACGGTCTTGCCGTCCGACCCGGGCGTCCAGGCCAGCCCCAGCTTTGGAGAAAAGTTTTTCCACTCTTTTCGCGTTGGTCCAAGGCCGCCGGCGCCGAAAATCGGCGCGAGCAACATGGGCTTGCCGAGGTCGTAGTCGAGAGCATTCGCAATACTCCAACCCAACCCATAATTCAACGTCAGCCTTTGGGAAAGACGCCAGGTGTCCTGGAAATAGGGCCATACTGTGTTCCATTTTCGAACTGGGCTTCCGTCTGGCAGCGGCACACGCGGATCGCCGAACGCGACCGTGACGCTCTGGAGCGGAAGTCGAAGAAGATCATCCATGGTGCGGAACAGCGGCGGTAACTGGATGTTCAGGTTGGCCGCACGGACCTGGGACGGTGAGAACAGCGTCAGGGCCACGGGCTCGGGGTTCAATATGAGATATCCTCCACGGTTGTGTTCCCAGTCGACGCCGAAGCGCACGCGGTGTTTCCCCGGTTGCCAGGTCACTGCATCATGCAAGTGGAACCGGCGAACGAGACTTGTATTAAAGGTCGACCTCCCGACATACAGTCCGGCCTGGGCAACATTGACTGCGGGCATGCCGAGTCCCACACACCCCCGGCAGTCCTGGTCCGTAGGGCCGAGCAGGCTCGAGCTGACGAAAAAATAAGAAAATCGGAGGTCATTCACCAGCGTTGGGCGGAACACACTGGTGACGCCCAGCAGACTCTGGTCGGCCCAGGCCTGGGTGTGGATCCAACCTGAGGGATAGGCGTTCAGCCCGCCGACAAGCGAGTCCGGCGCGAACCCACGGTTGCCATCATGCGAGTAGCGCACGAAGACCGTATGCGCGTTGCTGACGCGCCCGTCCAATCGCGCGCTGAGTAGGTTTCCGAACAAGGGGCTATTCGTAATGCGGTTGAACGGAGCGAACTCCGGCGTCAACTGTGTGGTGGCGACGACACCGCGCTGCTCGTTGCGCTCCCAGCTTCCGAAGAAGAAAATCCGGTCCCGGCGGACCGGGCCACCCAATGCGAACCCGAACTGGCGGCGCTGGAAGAACGGATCGGGAGAGGCGGGGTCGCGGTTGAGCGCGGGATAGGCCGCCAGCTTGTGATCGCGGAAGAAGTAGAGGCCCGTGCCATGCAGATCGTTACCCCCGGAGCGCGTGACAACGTTGATTGCCCCCGCGTCGGCGATGCCGGTGGACAAATCGAAATTTACGGTCGAGACCTGGAATTCCTGCACCACCTCCTGCGAGAATCCCATCTGAGAGCCTCCGAAGCCGACTGCGGTGACGCTGCCTCCATCCACCGTGATCCGCGTTCCGCCCTGATTGGCGGCCGGCGCGCCTTGGATCGCCACGAGCGTTCGGTTATTGATGGTAGAAGAGGGTGCCTGCACGCCCGGTTCGAGCTTGGCCAGTTCGAGGAAACTGCGGCCGTTCAGGGGCAAGCCCTCGATTTGAGCGTGGGTCACAACACCGCTCACGGCGTTCGAATCGTAATGCATCTGGGGTACGGCGCTATCGACGGTGACGGATTCCTTCACGTCGCCGATGCTCATATCGAAATCCGCAGTCGTGGTCACGCCGGCTTCGACGGTCGCCTGGCGAACCATGCGCCGGAACCCCGTGACCTCGACACTGACTTCGTACTCGCCGGCCAGGAGCGCGGGAAAACTATAGTGACCTTGCTCTGGAATGGCCAAGCTTCGGGCCAATCCCGTCGCCAGGTTCACGGCCTGCACTCGAGCCCCCGCTACTGCTGAGCCTGACGGGTCGCGCACGACACCCCCGATGGTGCCGGTCGGCGCCTGTGCGCTGGCGAGTCGAATTAACGTGAAAAACAGGATTGTCCTTTTCATGGCTTTCCCTCGTTGGTCTTCAGTTCGATTCGCAGGGCTTCATGGCGCAGCCCCTCCCGCAAATCGCCCAGATTCTCGTCGGAGAAGGTACTGGCAGGTTGAAACCAGATTTCACCGCCCTTCCGCCGTATGTCATCGACGCGCCCATCGGTATGCGTGAGTTTGAAATGACCGGCGGACAAATCAATAACCACCGATGGGGCAATGTGCACCAGACTTCCGGCCGCACGCTTTGGCGCACCGGCGGAGCGCGGCCCGATGTGTCGCATCCGCATCAGGTCGTTCTCGAAGTCTACCCTCTGCGGATTTGCTCGTGGAAGCTGGTACGACGTGTCCGGACTGAACTTTGGCACGATCCGGGCTACTTCGGCGCGCTGCTCGCCCGGGTTCTCCAGGCTCACTCTCCCGCCCGGGTACCAAAAACACTGTCCCCGTTTGCCCGCTAGTTCTTCCCGCCGGCCCGCAATAGTGATGTGCACAGGATCTTCGGTCAGGAAAACGAAGAGCGAGGGAGCCGAATCGGCAATAGACACTGTCTCATGCGGGGCAACCAACCGGCGCGCCGCCCGAACCAGGCTGTTATCGATTTCATTCTTCCATGAATCATCCTGCGCGGCCACAGGAAGAAGGGCGATCAAACCGCAGAGCATCAAGTTGCGCATGTTTTATTTCTCCGCGCCGTCATTGCGGACACGCTCGCTCACTAACTGGGTCACTGCGCGGCCCAGTGCGAGTCCGGCGTCGATATCGCTGCGGAAATGGATTCCCGCCCAGATGCGCGACTGGCCCACCTCCGTTCCCATCGCATTCAAAGCGTCCGCATCGCGAGGGAACAGGTACGCCAATGCGGAGGAGTAAGCCCCGGATTGGCACCCGTGCGCGGCCGGGTAGCTGGGGTGGTTGGGAGTTGGGAAAATTGTCGTCGCGCCTAGCATAAAGGGTCGGATGGCCCAGTATGTATACTTCGCGTCCCAGCATGCCACAGTGGCATCGAAGGCCGCCACGCTTGCGATCAGGTAGACGCGCGCGCGGCGCGCGGGGGATTGGTGTCCAGCCGGTACTCGGAGATCTTTTGATCGATCACATTGTTCCAGTTCGACCGGGGCGATTGCCAATAGAAGGCGGTCGCATTGGTATCGAAGGTCCGTGGGAAATCCCGAACTTCGGCGAGCTCGGCCTGGCCTTGCGGCGAGCGGCAGTCGGGTGGTGGGCCCGGCCGTAGTTGACTACCGGACATCAGCACCCAGGTCTTCACACTGCCGAACAAGGGGAAGGCCGGGTTGATTCCCGTCCAGCGGCACGGGCCGGAGGGTATGTCGACCACGCCGGTCTTGTCCGAGCCGTCCTGTTTGGCTCGTTCGATTACCAGCGCCGCCACCGCGCGACCCAGGTCCAGTCCAGCCTTGACATCGCTGGGGTAGTTGATGCCGCCCTGCACCCAGACCTGAGCGGCTTCGTCCGCCATGGCGGCGAACGTGTCGGCCTTGGCCGGGAATAAATAGGACAGCACCGCGGACGCCGCGCCCGCCACCACTGCATGCCCACTGGGGTACGAAGGCGTATTGGGATTCGCAATGGCGGGCTTGAGGGTCGGGTCGAAGTCACTCGGGTGCGGCCGATTGTAGGTATACTTCGAGTCCCACGCGGCAACGGTGGCATCGTAAATAGCAATACTCAACAGCGACATGATGCGTGTGTTCAGCACGGCGTTCGCCGGGCCCGGTGGTACGGCAACCGAATTCCATCGAAACGCCGGCGGACCTGCGTTCCAAAAGCTCAGCCGGTCCAGCGCTGCGGCATCCCGCTGCGATTCCGTCTGGCGCAACTGTTCCACTTCGGCCTGGCTGGCGGCCGCGTCGGGAGGTGCCGGGAGCCGCAATTGGCTACCGGAAGTAAGGACCCAGGTCTTCCAGGCTCCCGCTTGGGGTTCAACCTGCGCCTGCGCCATCCTGGGCAGACCTGCGTTTGCCAGAACTGCAAGGGCGAGCAACAATCCAGGTGTGTACATCATAATTTTGTCTCCTTTTGCCGCCGAACGCGGCGACATTTGAACTCTGTCATGTGGGCAGGATTGCCGATTCCAGCAAGTACCGCAATGCCATGCGCGCGAAATCTAGGTGACATGGGATCGTATTGATTATTCTGGAGTTGTAGTTGGTGGTGAAACGCTCACGGCGTCCTGCTACGGGTGTTAGAATCGTGGACCAGGGATGTCGACACAAGTTGCCACGACGGATTTGAGCGCTTCTCGCCGGACGGTCCGCTTCGGGGCATTCGAATTCAATCCTGAAACCGGTGAGTTGCGCAAGCACGGATTGCGAATCAAGCTGCAGGGGCAGCCGATCGAGGTGCTCAGGACACTCCTAGAACAGCCCGACAAAATAGTAAGCAGGGAGGAACTGCAGAAGCGGCTCTGGCCCGCGGATACCTATGTCGACTTCGAACATAGCCTGAATGCCGCGATCAAGAGACTTCGGGCGGCGTTGGGCGACTCGGCCGAAGCGCCTCGTTTTGTGGAGACTGTCGCGGGCCGCGGCTATCGCTTCATCGCTCCCCTGAGCTTACCGGTGGAGGAAGTACTTCAGCCGCCCATCCAAAATGAACAGCCGCCAGCGCGGCGCCCCTTCGCTCTGAGGGCAATCGTGACCGCCGCGCTTGTTCTCCTGGCCGTGATCGGACTAAGCGTGGCGGGCTTGCGCAACATACTTCGGGGTCGCGGCGTTTCCAGTCCAATCCGCTCTTTGGCAGTGCTTCCGCTGGCCAATCTTTCCGGTAATCCCGACCAGGAATACTTCGTGGATGGGATGACCGACGCACTCAGGCAGTCGCTGGAGGGTATTAGCGCGCTTCGGGTAATCTCGCGAACTTCATCCATGCACTATCGAGGTAGCAACAAACCACTTCCAGAGATTGCGCGTGAACTCAACGTCGACGCCGTCATTGAGGGCTCAGTCTTGCGCTCCGGCGATCAGGTGCGAATTACGGTCCAATTGATACAAGCCGCCACGGAAAGACGGCTGTGGGGCAACACTTACGAGGGGGATCTGAAGGACGTATTCGCCTTCCAAAGCCAGGTCGCCAGGAAAATCGCCGATGAGATCCGCGTGACGCTGACGCCGCCCGACCGCGCCCGCCTGGCGCGCGTGCGCACCGCTAATCCGGGCGCGTACCTGGCATATGCCAAAGGCCGCTTTCTGTGGAACAGACGGACCGAACAGGACATGCAAAAGGCGATCGTGTATTTTCAGGAGGCGATTGAGAAAGATCACGACTATGCGCTCGCCTACGATGGACTGGCGGATTGCTGGATGGCACTGGGATGGTACGGTTATCTTTCTCCGGCAGACACGTTTCCGCACGCTAAAGCCGCAGTGACCAAGGCGGTGAGCCTGGATGACTCGCTGGCCGAGGCGCACACCTCACTTGCGTTTGTGAGCCTTTACTATGACTGGGACTGGGCCAAGGCCGATCGCGAATTCCGGCGCGCCATCGATGTGAATCCGAATTATGCCAACGCCCACCACTGGTATGCGGAGTTCTTGTCGCTGGTTGGGCGGCATGAGCTAGCTATCGCGGAATCGGAGCGTGCGCGCGAGCTCGACCCGCTCTCGAACATTATCAACACCTGGGTCGGGTCACGGTACTTCTTCGCGAGGCAATACGATAAAGCGATCGAACAATACCGAAATGCGGTAGAGATGGATCCTAATTTCGTTCCGGTGCATCTCGTGCTGGGACAAGCTTATGAACAGAAAGGCATGTTTCAGGAGGCCGTCGCGGAACTTGAGAGAGCCGTAACGCTCTCGGGCGGCAGCCCTGTTTACATCGCGTCACTGGCGCACGCTTACGGGAGCGCGGGCAGGCGAAGCCAGGCGCAAAAGCTTACTGACGACCTCCGGAAGTTGTCGAAACAAAAGTATGTGTCTTCATACGATGTAGCACTCGCCCTTTCAGGTCTGGGCGAGACGGCCCAAGCTCTGGCATGGCTCGAGAAAGCGGTGGAGGAGCGTTCCCCTCGGGTCGCCTTTCTGGGCGTCGAACCTCGATTCGATAAGCTCCGCCTGGAACCGCGCTTCCACCAACTGACGGCGATGGTAGGCCTCCCTCGAAAAACGGCGTAAGTTTCGGCTGATCGTTTCATTCGACGGGTGAGCATGGGCGCAAGCTCCGAGTGCGATGCGCTTACCCGCAGCTATCCCGAGCGACTCCAAGTTTGTGTCCCTGCTATAATTTATGTGGATGTTTGCTCCATCCGCCTCTTGCTATACGTTACATCCTCGTCAAACTCCTACCCTTTTGCGGAGCTAATTTCCCTTTGCCTCAAGAATGACTCTTAGCGTTCAGATCAGCCGTGGAATTGAATCTCTCTTCGGTACTCGGGATGAGAATATCCGAGTGCTTGAAAAAGGGCTCCGTGTAAAGACGCGATTGCTGGCGGACTCGCTCGAAATAGAAGGCGAGGAAGCGGAGGTCATCCGCGCTGCAAGCATCCTGG
Organism: Bryobacterales bacterium; assembly: GCA_038232555.1. Classification (GTDB taxonomy): domain Bacteria; phylum Acidobacteriota; class Terriglobia; order Bryobacterales; family Bryobacteraceae; genus JBBSHP01. The sequence goes on along the minus strand of JBBSHP010000202.1, from coordinate 518 downwards.
AAGATTATTTCGCGCTGGTGAAGGAAGGGCAGGATTTCCACAACGGCGACCTGAACAGCTACTTGCGGGTGGTAACCGAAGATCCGGAAGTGACTCTGCGCAGCCTGGTCCATAGCGGGCGTCAGCGTAACTTCGGGAAGAAAATACTTGCGCCTAAAACCGTGAATCAGCGGCGCTATGTGGAAGCCATCGAGCGGCATGATCTGGTGTTCGGAGTGGGGCCGGCGGGTACGGGTAAGACGTACCTGGCTGTTGCGATGGCTGTATCGGCGTTGCTGAATAAGCGAGTGACGCGGATTGTGCTGACGCGCCCGGCTGTGGAAGCGGGCGAGCGCCTGGGCTTTCTGCCCGGCAATGTTCAAGAGAAGGTGGACCCTTATCTGCGTCCCCTTTACGATGCGCTTTACGACATGCTGGAGAGCGAGAAGGTGGAGAAACTGCTGGAGCGTCTGACGATTGAAGTGGCCCCAATTGCGTTCATGCGAGGCCGCACTCTCAATGACAGCTTCATCATTCTG
>JBBSHP010000201.1:0-7537 GCA_038232555.1 Bryobacterales bacterium | reverse complement strand
GCAGCTTGTTCAACAGCCCAATGCCCCGCCCTTCCTGGTGCTCATAAATCAAGATCCCGCGCGACTCCTCCGCGATCAGATTGAGAGCCAGTTCAAGCTGCGAACGGCAATCGCACCGCAAGCTGTGAAAGACATCGCCGGTCAGACACTCCGAGTGAATGCGTATCAGTGGCGGGTCCGCCGGATCGGAGACCTGACCCATCCTCAGGACCACGCATTCTTCCGTAATCCCACGATACTGCCCTTCAAACCCGAAAATACGGAAGTGGCCGAACCTGCTGGGCAGATTCGCTTCCGCGACCTTGTTAAGCATGTAGCTTCAGCATGTAAAGGAAGTGCCTTCATTATAAGTCGTGGCATCGTTTTGACCCGGTCACAGCGCCGGCAACTTTATTTTCGTCCCATAAGTGCCGGGCCGCCATGCGTTTACCAGCATCGGTGCTCTCGCGCTTCGCTCCCATCGTCCACCCCGCGCGTAAACTGAAATCGCTGGTGGGAAAAACGCCGCAGCCCTCTCTGGGCGCGGGCTTTGGACAAACGCAACCGCTTCCATACGGAGGCGGTTCGACTTCATCGAGAAGGAGGTGACCTAAAACAACCACACCCTAAATAATGCGCCCATGCGCCGCAGGTTCGCCCCAGGAACCTTCATTTATAATGATCGTCAGCCCGCTATGCCGGAAAAAGAACAGCTTTTCGTGCTGCTCCTCAGGCTGGCCGTGGCAGCCTCTTTCGCAAGTATCCTGGTGCGGTTTACCGCCTTCCAGCGTATGCTGATGCGGGAAGAGCGCTCGGTGATCCAGCGTGTCAAGCTCGCTCTCATTTTAGCGGCCGCCTTCGGTGCAGGCGTCGCCACCCGGGTCGTGAGTCCGGCTTATCAGGCCGCCGATCTCGGTCTGGAGGGTAGCCTTCTTTCGGGCTTGGTAGGCGGATACCTCACCGGCCTCGTCGCAGGAATTCTTATCTCCCTGCCCGCCATGTTCGACGGCCAGCTCATGTCCCTGCTCCTGTTTGCGGCGGTGGGAGTGCTCGGCGGGCTCCTGCGCGATATCGCGCCCGATGAGGAGACCATTTGGCGGCTTTCGCCTTTCCTCGACCTCAGCATCGGCAAGCTGTTTCGCGCGCGCTTCGATCTGCGCCGTACCGCTTTCCAAGCCGCGTGCCTGCTCACCATCGTACTGGCTGAAGCGCTGCGGTTCACGGTTGCCAGTGTCTTCGGCGCCAGCGGAGTCTTCTCGCTGGCCCAGGTCTGGGGGCATCCCAAACCGAGCATCGTCGCTGCCCTGTACACCAGCGCTGCCTTTGCCGTCATCCTGCCGCTCAAGATTTGGAACAACAGCCGGAATGAGAAGAAGCTCGAGACCCAGCAGCTCCGCCTGAATGAGGCGCGCCTGGCCGCTTTGACCAGCCAGATCAATCCTCATTTTTTGTTCAACACGCTCAATTCTGTTTCCGCGCTCATCCGCGTCAATCCGGAACAGGCGCGCAACGTCGTCTACAAGCTGTCCAGCATCTTGCGGCGATTACTGAGGAAAACCGAAAATCTCACGCCTTTGCGGGATGAGCTCTCGTTCATCGATAATTACATGGCGATCGAATTGGTCCGCTTCGGCGATCAATTAAAGTATGTTCAGGAAATTGAGCCGGACACGTTGGACCGGTTGGTTCCGAGCATGATGCTGCAACCGATCATCGAGAATAGTATCCGGCATGGATTGAGCAGTAAGGTGGATGGCGGTATGATTCGAGTACGGAGCCGGTGGTCCGGCGGAAAGCTGCACATCCTCATTGAGGACGACGGCATCGGAATTCCGGAAGCAAAGCTGGCCACACTGTTCGAGCAAGGCATTGGCATTAGCAATGTGAATGAGCGATTGAAAGTTCTGTTTGGCGACGACTACCGGATGTGGGTCGAAAGCAGACCCGGCGAAGGGACTCGGACCGGCATAGAAATTCCAGCACCACAAGGCAGTCCAATAGAGCAGGCATTGATGCCCGCTAGCTAATTGATCGGAGAGGAATGATCGTTTGAGTGACTTCAATTACTCCCTTGCGCTTTCGGGAACGGACCAGTTTCGCAGAACCATTTCGGACAGAACTCAGAAGGTTTACGACCATCTCGCTGCCGTTTATCCGGCTTCCACTTTCTTCTTCCACTCCAAGGCTCACAAGATCGCCTTGGAGCTTTCGGGAATCAGGAATGGCATGCGAGTTTTGGAGGTTGCCACCGGATCGGGCGAAATGTTCCGCCGCCTCGTGAATGCGAATCCCAACGGCCAAACCATTGGCTTCGACTTGTCGCCCAAGATGGCGGCCCGGACCCAGCGCCGGGCTCGTGAGGAGTTTCCGGAATCCGGCGCGAGTTGCCAGGCCGTGGACGCGCGGCATATTCCCTTCCGCGACGAAACATTCGATGCCGTGGTGTGCTGTTATTTGCTGGAGCTGCTTTCTTCTGACGACATCACCTTGGCCCTGCGCGAATTTCGGCGCGTTCTTAAACCCCGCGGCATATTTACGCTGGTCCTGATCGGCCAGAACGCCCCCGGTTTCAATCGCGCCTATCAGGTATGTGGCCGGCTGGCGCCCGCGTTCTGGGGCCGCCAGGTGGAAGCCCGCGTACCGGAGATGATCCGCTCCACCAAGCTCCGCGTCCTCAAGGATAAGATGGTTCGCCAGGGATTCTATCCCTCGCGCGTGCTCTGTGCACGCAAATAAAAATTCGTACACGGCTTCCAATAAGGAGACACCTTGCAAAACAATCGACGTGAATTTCTAACCGCAGCGGCTCTGACCGCCGCGCCCCTGTTCATCCCCCGTAGCGCCTGGGGAGCCAACGATCGTATCAGCTATGGCCTGATTGGCAGTGGTGGCCGCGGGCGCTATCTCAATAAGAATTTTCAGCAGCTCGGCGCGCAGTGCGTCGCCCTGTGCGATGTCTATCAGCCCAACCTGGAAGCGGCCCAAAAGGATTCGCCGGCGGATGTCAAGACCTACGTCGATTATCACGATCTGCTGGCCCAAAAGGGCATCGACGCCATAGTCATCGCATCACCGGATCACCATCACTTCCCGATGTTGGCGGCATCGCTCGCGGCCCACAAAGATGTCTATCAGGAGAAGCCGCTGTCCCACTCTCTCGAAGAGAGCCAGAAGATGATTGCGGCGGTTCGCAAATCCAAGCAGATCGTCCAGATCGGAATGCAGCGGCGCAGTGCCGAATCTCTGATGAAGGCGAAGAAACTGGTGGATGACGGTGTGCTCGGGCGCGTCACCATGGTGAAGCCACAGTGGAACTGGAATATCGCAAAGCCCCTGGACAACTCACCGCTCCCCGGTGAACTGGATTGGAAGCGCTTCCTGGGCACCGCGAAGACGCGCGACCTGGAGCCCATGCGTTTCCGCAAATGGCGCTACTTCTGGGATTATGCCGGCGGCAATATGACCGACCAGGGCACTCATCTCATGGACGTCGTGCAATGGTTCAATAACTCCGGCTCTCCCCGTTCCGCGATCATGGACGGTTATGTCGCGAAGATGACCGGGGCCGAGCACCCCGACGTGTTTTGCGCGGTCTTTCAGTTCCCGGACTACATGGCTACTTGGACGCTCAACTACGACAATTCCTTCGAGAACGGCTGGTCCATCACTTTCCAGGGCGACAAGGCCACTATGATTCTGGACGAAGAAGGGTACAAGGTGTTGGCAGAGCCCTGGAAGCGCGGTGCGGAACCAACTTACTCGGAGAAGGCTCCCGTGCCGATTGAGCCTCATATTCAGAATTTCCTCGACTGCATGCGATCCCGCAAAGAGCCGAACTGTACCGTTGAAATAGCAGCCCAGGCCGTGGCAGGTCCGCATCTGGCCAACCAGGCGTTCTTAAAGGGCCAAAAGCTCACCTTGACTTAGTTCACATCCTAATCTATAATCGAACTACAATGACAAAGCTCAACATCCACGAGGCCAAAACGCACTTGTCCGAATACCTCGACGATCTTGCGCGCGGCGAAACCATCCTACTGTGCAAACGGAATAAGCCGATCGCTGAAATCCGGCCAATCCGGGCAGAACGGGTCGAACCGCGGCCAGTAGGTTTGGCCAAGGGCCAGTTCTCGGTTCCACCTGAGTTTTTCGAGCCTCTGCCCGGCGAGATCCTGGCGCACTTTACAAATAACGCTTGAGAGTCCTCCTCGACACCTGTGCTTTTTTATGGATGATCTCGGACTCGCCCTACTTTTCATCGGTGGCGAATCGGATCTTTACTGACCCGGCCAACGAGATATTCCTGAGCGCAATCTCCTCCTGGGAAATCGCGCTCAAGAACTCAATTGGCAAATTGCCTTTGCCTGGACCCAGCCCGGCGGAATTCATTGCCGAGCAAAGAAAAGCACACGCTATCGAATCCTTACCTCTGGATGAAGACGCTTCGCTCTATATTCCGCTCTTGCCCAAGTTGCACGACGATCCTTTCGATCGGCTTTTGATATGCCAGGCCATTGTTCATGGGCTTGTCATCCTGACTCCTGACCGCCTGATCCGGCAGTATCCGGTTCGCACCAGCTGGTAGGCAGTGACCCTCGCCTTTTTCGTTTTGCTGTTGGCTGGCTTCCTCGTAGTGGGCGGGCTGGCTGCCCGTAAAGTAAAGGACGGCTCGGCAGCCGACCTCATCGTAGCCGGGCGTTCCCTCCCTTTATGGATCGCACTGCTGACCATGACCGCCACTTGGGTGGACGGCGGTTATCTCTTGGGTACGGCGGAAGGAGCTTTCAAGAGCAATCTGGCTCTCGGAGCGCAAGGTGGGCTTTGCTTCGGGTTGAGCCTGGTCTTGGGCGGCCTGTTTTTCGCGCGTCGCATGCGCCGGCTAGGCTTTACGACGCTGATCGATCCCTTTGAGGCGCGCTTCGGAAAAGGTTGGGCCGCCGTGCTGTTCATCCCCGCTATGCTGGCGGAGGTTTTCTGGAGCGCCGAACTGCTGGTTGCGATCGGTTCCAGCATCGACGTGCTGCTCGGTCTTCGGCTCACCTTGGCCATTCTGCTCGCCGCGTTCGCCGTGACCGTCTACACCATGGTTGGCGGACTCTGGTCGGTGGCCTATACCGATGTGGTGCAACTGGGCTTGGTCGCCCTCGGCCTGGCCGTCGCTCTACCATTTCTGCTGAACTCGGTAGGAGGGTTGCATGCGGCGCTTTCCAGCTATTCCGCGGCGCGCCCGGCTGGGGCCAGTTTGCTGCCGCCCTGGTCGGCCGGAGCATCCGGCTGGAGTTGGCCGGCTATCGTGAACTGGTGGGATGTGGCGGCGATGCTGACCTTCGGCGGCATTCCCTGGAACTGTTATTTTCAGCGCGTCTTGTCCTGCCGGACGCCGCTCGAAGCGCGCAGAATGTCGATGTGGTCCGGCCTGCTCACCATGGCCTTTATGGTCCCGCCGCTGTTGGTCGGCATCGCCGCATTCAGCTATCAATGGCCTGCTCCGCTTGCCAGGCGATTAGCGGAATTTCCGTCGGAGACGTTGCCGCTGTTCTTGAAGGAGGCCACGCCTCCTTGGGTAGCGATGCTTGGACTAGCAGCCATTGTCGGCGCTGTGACATCCAGTTTCAGCTCCTCCATCCTGTCCGCCGCGTCCATGTTTAGTTGGAACTGCTGCAAGCGGCTGCTGCGCCCCAACCTGTCCCCCGGCAGTATGAAGAAGTTGATCCGAGTCTCCGTGGCGGTGCTCGGTGGGGGGGCCGTGTGGATGGCTCTCAAGGTCCAAAGCGTGCAGGCGCTCTGGTTTTTCACCAGCGATCTGGTCTTCGTTCTCCTGTTTCCGCAACTGGTTTGCGCACTTTTTGATTCCAAGGCAAACCGCGTTGGATCCATCGCAGCGTTTGCGATTGCTTTGGTGATTCGGATCGGAGGCGGTGAGCCGCTGCTGGGGCTGAAGCCGCTAATCGGGTATCCGGAGATGTTTGCGGGCGTGTTACCCGGATTGCCGGCCGATTGGTACGACCCCAACAACGGGGCGATGCTGTTTCCGTTTAAAACTCTTGCTGCGGCCACCGGCTTGATGGTGCTGCCGCTCGTATCCAGGCTGACCGCCGGCCTCAGTCACGCGCTGGTGCTCGCGAATCTCGCCGAAGCCGAATGAGGCAGCGCGTGCTGGCTTGGGGCGTTCACTTTTTCACCAGCCTCGGCCTGGTTGCGGCGGCCGGCATGGCGGTGCTTATTGTGCATGGCGGCGACCCTGCTTTCCGGGCCGTGTTCGCGCTGATGCTACTAGCCACTCTCATCGATGCCGTCGATGGATCCTTGGCACGATTGGCCCAGGTGAAAACGGTGCTCCCTGATTTCGACGGCCGACGTCTCGACGATCTCATCGATTTCCACACCTACACCAGCCTCCCGCTTCTGCTGCTGTGGCGAGCCGAAATCCTGCCGGGCGTCTGGTCCGTGCTGCTGCTCTTCCCGCTACTCGCCAGTGTCTACGGTTTTTCCCGGAGCGCTGCGAAAACGGCCGACGGTTACTTCCTAGGCTTTCCCTCTTATTGGAACATCGTTGCTTTTTATCTTTATTTCCTTCAGCCTCCATTCTGGTTCAGCGCCGCCGCCATCACTCTGTTTTCTGTTCTTACCTTTGTCCCGACGCGTTACCTCTATGCCACCCAACCAGGAGCTTTGAACCGCCTTACGAATGTACTGGCAGGAGCCTGGGTAGTCCTGCTCATTTGGATTTTGGCCGCGGCGCCGGATGAGCGCCGTACCGTTGCTGTCGCCTCACTGTTCTTCCCGGTCTTTTACTTCGCCGCCTCGTGGTGGGTGGACTTGAGAACCCGGACCTCCCCAGGGGTGCTATAAGTGAATGCAATGACAAGAAAGTTTTACGGCTGGTGGATAACCGCGGCCTCCGTCTTCACTTTCGGCCTCTCCACTGGGTTGCCCTATTACAATTTCGGCCCGTTCTTCTTTGACTATTTCCAGCGCGCGTACGGCTGGTCCCGGTCGGAGATTACGTTAGGCTTTCCGCTTGCGGCGATTCTCACGATTTGGGCGGGACCTCTGCTGGTTCATCGCTTCAGCCCCCGCAAGCTGATTCTGATCGGCACCGGGCTGACCTGCGCCGCGTTGGCCGGCTTTGGCCGGATGAACGGCACCCTCACGATGTACTACGCGCTGTGGGTACTCTACACCGTCGGCTACATCCTTTCCGGCCCGATCCCGCACCAACTCATCGTTTCCAACTGGTTCAAGAAAAACCGGGGCAAGGCCATGGGGATCGTCTACGTCGGGGTGGGACTGGTAGGGGCGTTTGGCTCGTACATCGTCAAGCCGCTGACTGCCAACTTCGGTTTTCAGAATGCCCTGCTGATTTTGGGAGCGATGATGTTCCTGACCTGGCCTGTCGCGCTGTTCATCATGAAGGACCGGCCGTCCGACATCGGCCAGTATCCGGATGGCGCCCCTGGACCCTCGGCGGAACTCTCGCAGCCATCCCGGTCCTTCAGCGATCTGCTCCACAACTATTCCTTCTGGTTGCTGCTGATCGGGAGCTTCTGCTCAATCG
>JBBSHP010000200.1:0-7554 GCA_038232555.1 Bryobacterales bacterium | reverse complement strand
TCGATGTGCGGCACAACCGCCAGCTGTGGGGATCCCGGAGCGAACAAACCGTGGCCAACATGCTGGCTTTGCAGGAACAGATCGCCCGCGAGGTGTCGGACCGGCTGCGCCTGCAACTGACGGGCGTTGAAAAAGAGCGTTTGACACATCACGCCACGGTCGACCCGGCCGCGTACCAGCTATATCTGCAAGGCCGCTATCAATGGAATAAAAGAAGCCTGGAAGGCATGCAGCAAAGCATCGACTTTTTTCAGCAGGCGATCCAGAAAGATCCGCGGTACGCGCTAGCCCACGCCGGCTTGGCCGACTCCTACGCGCTGCTTGCCGACGTAGTTCTGCCCGCCAAGGAAGTGATGCCTCGTGTCAAAAGCTCCGCTGCCAAGGCATTGGAGCTGGACGACACGCTCAGCGAGGCGCATACCTCACTGGCCTGGGCGAAATTTGTTCACGATTGGGACTGGGCAGGCGCCGAGCGGGAGTTTCAGCGCGCAATTGAACTGAACCCCAGCTATCCCACCGCGCATAACTGGTTCGGCGAATACCTGATGGCTATCGGCCGGATGAATGACGCGCTTCCGCAACTCAATCGCGCGCACGAGCTGAACCCCCAGTCGCCAGTGACCAACACCGCGATCGGGTACTACTGGTATTACGCCGGTGACTGGTCGCAGGCCATCGTTCAATTACAAAAGACATTGACAGGCGAGCCGGGGTTTGTACCCGCTCACCTTTATCTCGCGCGTGCTTATCAGTTGCAAGGCGCTTATCTGCAAGCCCTGCCCGAGTTTCAAAAGGCCTTGGAACTGTCAGGCCAAGGGTCGCAGGAACTTGCGAGCTTTGGGCAGTTTTACGCGGCATTCCACCGGCCCAAGGACGCCCTGAAGATTATCGAGGACTTGAAGCAGCGCTCGCAACAGACTTATGTGCAACCTATGTGGACCGCAGCCATTTACGCGGCGCTGGGCAGTAAAAATGAAGCATTCGAATGGCTGCAGAAAGCTTTTGACGACCGAAGCGTGTCGCTGGTCTATCTGAGAATCGACCCGGCCTTCAAGCCGCTACATTCCGATCCGCGCTTTACGGACCTGCTGGGTCGATTGCACCTGCCTTGACTGCGACGACCTCGTCGAGAGTGGCTCCCTGCTTACGCTGCATCAGAGCGATGACTTCGGCCTTTTTCCCGCCCGGTGTGGCGTCGGCGCCGCTCACCCGCTCGCGATGGATGGACTGCCCATCCCATCGTCGAGCCGAAGAACTAAATCTGGCGCGTTCTCCCCTTTCTATATGCCGACAAAACTCGCACGAATTTTCTTGTGCTGGCCTTCGGCGACGCCGGAGAACAACAGGTCGCGATTCTGAGGACGCTTCAGTACACGTCGCTGGAACAGTTGCAGGGGCACGAGGCTGGTCCGCCGAGCGATCTGTTTTCGTTTGGGCTGGTGCTTTACGAGATGCTGACGCATCGGTAATGAACCATCTTAAGACGACAAGTCCCAATCTGTCCTAAGTTGGCGATTGATGCCCCACAGAGTTCAAAGTGTGGGACTGTTCGGCAATCTGCTCGTTGACTTCCTCGACTTGCAACTCTTTCTTCCGCAGTTGATCTTCAGCCGCGTGCGAATAAGCGCACAGTGATTTGATCTTTGGATCGAATACGAACAATAATCCTATTCCCAGAATAAGAAAACCCACTAAACCCACAACGAAATTGTTTGCAAAAGAGCTCCCGATCATCACCAGCCCGCCCACGAATGCAATTGTGTGGGCTAAGACTCTATGTCGTCCTGGTGCAGCCTTTGCTTTCGTAGCTGTCGCATTCATTTGGTCCAACTCTTCTTCAAGCTTTAGCAATTCCGGTTTCAGCTTGACCAACGCCAGCTCAGCAGCCGATTTGACGGGTTTGATATTTTCTTTATGGGAGCGTTCAGCCATTCGTATAAACTAACATCGGCTGGTAAGCTGACATTTTGAGACGAAACCGAAGTTTAGTTCTTTGCACTGCAGCTTGTGCCAATTGGCCGGCCAACTCGCGTCTTTCGGCGGGATCAGGCGATCCGGCTCAGAGCAGAGGCGGGGGACAAAGACCTATTTATGGTAAAAGCCGCGCGCGCGACCACCCGGCGCGGAGCGTTCTCTGGCTCCCGCCTCTGCTGCGGAGCCTCTCGTACCTCTGCCTTTCGAGGAGCGACACCATCCAGTTTCGTACTGGGCTGAGCTCTGGGGATTCAGCGCCAAAACGTTGCGTGAATGGTTTCAGGACGAGTCTGGCCCAGGGATTCTGCGGCAGAGGAACACCGGACGTAGGTCGAAAAGGGATTACGTGACCCTCATGGTGTCTTGTGTTTACTCGTTGATCGCGATGAATTTTGCTTGGATCGCCGTGTTGCGGCGTTTTCCAACGAATAAAGCTGAATCTACTGTGAATGGTGGAACTCGGACCCATCCGCTGTGTCGTGCTTCGGGGGAATGTAGACGGTCCTGTTCGGCTCACGGCTCCCCTCGCGCCAGAAGTTGACAACTGCGTCGTTGATCTGATTAACTGCCTCCGGCAGACCCACTTTGCCCCACGGCTCCACCACGTCGAAAATACACAGTGTCAGAAGTCGGCTTTCGTCCGACGAAAGATCCCGCAACGAGAAAACGACGTAGGCAGGGTCTTGTGGAGCAGTTGAGCATGGAAGCAACTCGATGTTCCTGCCTGTCCGGGTGTTGAACTCGGAAAGTAACGCCATCAACGAATCTTCAATCTCTCCCATTCTCAGTCCGCCTTTCGTACGCTCGTTGATCCGTATAAATGATAAGCCGAATCGGTAGCTGGCGGCGATGTTCTGATGATTGAGCGACGCCAACACCTCGGCCTCGCGTTGAAAACGCGTCATGCCATCCGCATCTTGGGCAAAGGCTGCAGGCAGCACCTTGACAGTTTATCGGGGCGGTTCAGCCTCTTTCCGAGTGGTCTTGAGTAACGGGAGCTTGTGTGTTTTGCCCTGAGTGTCCTTTACGTACAAATGATTCCTGTCTCGGTCTGTCCAACGAGAATCGGGCTCACGCGTTACATGAGCTAGGGAGTGCGTAAGTAAGAATATTGCAGAGAGCCCAGCCCCCATTCCAGGACTTCTCCAATAGTAGGTGAAATTTAAGTTGAAAATAACAACTTTGCCCGGTGTGAATCTTCTTACCGCCAGTGCCTCGAAGCTGGAATCATCTGAAACTAAGTCGTCGCCACCACCGCTGGAGGTGCAAGGCTACCAAGCCACAGGAGTGGCCGCTCTACAACGAGAAAGTCTGATTGTCGAGTATCTACCGCAAGTCAGAATGATTGCACGTCGGATTCATGAGCGATTACCGGAAAACGTAAGCCTGGACGACCTGATCTCAACGGGCACTCTGGGGTTGATTGCTGCAATAGACCGTTTCGATCCCACCCTCAACGTCAAGCTGAAAACCTACGCTGAATATAAGATTCGAGGGGCCATACTCGACAACCTGCGAGGGCTGGACTGGGCGTCAAGGCAGCAACGCAAAATAGCCAAGCAGATTCAATTCGCCACTTTCACCATAGAGCAGCGGATTCATAGAAGGGCTACCGAAGAGGAGATTTCAGCCGAACTGAAAATGTCACTGGGGCAATACCACAGGTGGCTAGTCCAGATTCAGGGAGTCAACCTGGGCAGCCTGGAATGCGCATTCACGGACGATGAAAGCGATAATCTGCTGAACTACATCTCCGATGACGAAGAGAATTGGCCATCGCGGCTGGCTGAGAAGAACGAAGTTCGAAAGCAACTCGCGGATGCTATTGAAAAAATGCCTCCGACCGAGTGTATCGTTATTACCCGGCACTACCACGAGGAGCTTACATTACGTGAGATCGCGAAGATCATGAACCTACACGAATCAAGAGTGTCACAACTGAAATCTAAGGCAATCTTGCGACTCCGATCTAGTCTCAAAAAAGCCGGCCAGTTCAAAAAAGGACCGGGAACGCATGTGCACGCTCGCGCTGGTTCTGCAGGCCGGCGAGGCTCCGGTACATGCTCCCATTGGCCGTCTATGATGCTGTCTACTCCTGCCGGGGCATGTCTTTTCCTCTTCCTGCCCTCAGCACCCTGCTGCGATGGCTTAATGAGGATGTTACTCCGTGAACGTAGCCTCGACCAGGTCTTTCACTGCTGGGCCAAGGTTGACGTCCTCCGGCATGTCGAACGGGACCATCGCTCCATGCAATTCGTCAGGATGGAGCACGGCCCAGGTGCGCTCATAAGCCGCTTCCGCCGCCATGTTTGACTTCGTGTTCAGTGTGCATAGACTGGCTGCCGGTAAAGCTCGTTGCGAGCGTGTGGAACAGCTATCATACACGCGCACCTCAGCGAGTGATATCGAAATCCCGCGATCAGCTTCCCCTGGTCTGGCGTTTATTTCCAGCGAGGAGACCCGCTGCCGGCATCGGGAGCAATTGTTCCGGCGGATCGGGATTCCATCAAGGCTTCGGTCAAGCTCGCCACGGCGCGCTCCTCTGCATCCGAATCAGCGGGTGGCGTTAATCGGCTGATCGTCAGGTGAACGAGTTCGTGCAATACCGTGTTCTCAGCATCTCTGACAGCTTCCTCGGGTTGTAATGTGTTTGGATGTTCGGCTGGGTCAAGTACACGAATTACCGCAGTCTTGGTCTTTTCGTAATACTCGATGTCCCCGAGCATGTCGGCTCCAATCTCCACTTGGCGCGCATAGAACACCTTGATCTGCCACTCTTGCAGATTCAACCGCTGCTGCCAGTGTTGAAGGAAACCTTCGAGCTGCGAGCTTTGGGAGTGTGTGGGACCGCTATCTGCGGCGATGAAGACGAGTGTCGCCAGGATCAAATATGCGCCCCTCGCTATGAACACCATTACAGCAGTGATCGACTGATATGCTCCCTATCTTTAGCTCGGGAGGACCCGGAGATTCGAGCCTGCCTAACAGTCCGGTCCAGCTCTTCTCACGTGACGGCGAATATCAGCCGCAGCGAAGCCCCGCCAGCCAGGAGGTAACCCGCCTCATCGAAGGCGCCCGCACCCCGTTCTGGTAATCGTTCCCCGCGCTTCGCTTGCTGAGCCGCAATACTGAACAGCCCGCCCGGAAGGACTTGCCGCACGGCAATCGAGCCGCTGAATTGCAGAGGTTTTCTGGGGTTCTCGGTCCAGGTGAATTCGTCCTGATCGAACGCCAGTAATTCTGCCACGCGAGATTCAGTCGTTTATGCCGGCCATGTCGCTCGAAACAGCCTTGGCCCGGGCGGGAAGCGATTGTAACTTTCGTGTCCCGGCTAATGGTACGGGATCAGGATTTTGGAGAAATCCCGGGCACAAAAACTGGGCACCCTACCCGATGCCCCTACCGGCCTGGCTCGCAACACACAAAGAACAAAGCCTTCCCTGCTCACGGGTTTTCCATTGTAGAGGCACCCCCAGGCTGTCAAGCCCCGGCCATAGAAAGAGGGCGTGTTGCTTTGCGCTAGGACGCATCAGACCTGGGACTTCCCGCGCCATATTGCTGCACTGTTCACCCGGCCGTACCCTTGCCTGGCGCGTACCGGGTTTAAAGTCGTGAGGTTGTTTAGCCGATGAACAATGGGCATGCCAGACCGTCGCCTCAATCCACGATTTCCGACCGCAATTCAGGGCAGCCTAACACTGCTGGAGGAGCCTGTATTGACGCTTCCGGCAACCATCCGCGATATTTGCGAGGGTGGTTTTCAGGTTAAAGTTGACCGTTGTTTGCACATAGGCGCTCTCCTTAGCATCGAAGCACACCAGGTGACGCTCTACGGACAGGTCCGATACTGCTGCCCTTTTCTGGGCGCCTACCTTGTTGGCATTTCCGGTGTGGCTATTCGAATCCATGGAAACGAACTCACCTGTTCCGTCGAGGACTTAATAGCGTATTGGGCATCGATCAGCCCAGGTCCCACGCAAACGGCCGTGATCGAGGGGGCTTTACTATGATCAGAGCCGTGGATCTCTAGGGAGCCTGGCCTCGTTGCGAACCTATCGTTTGGAAACTCTGCCAAGCCTCCCCGAAGCTGATGCCCCGCGCTTCTTCCACAAATTCGTCAATGCGCCTTCCGCGCAACTGATGCGGTTCCAGGCCAAAGAGCTCGCAGGCGGCCGGATTGGCATCGACGTAGCGGTGCTCCCCGTCAGCAATCAGCACAGCGTCCTGCGCAGCCTCAAATAGGGCCTGAAACCGCGCGTGGTGCTGCTCGACTAATTTGCGCTCTGTGATGTCTTGCACCGCACAAACTAGCGAGGGCCTATCGGATCAACTTCGCCGTTACACGGCTTGGGGTCGGCACCAAGATCTGCCGATGGGTGAGTACGGGACTGCTGGAGAAGTACGGCGCATCTTTTGGGGCGTGTCTGTTTTACCTGGCCCCGTCCTAAGCCATCGAATCGAAGCGGTCTGGTGACGGTGATTAGTGATGAAGAATAAAGATCGGCAAGTCGTGACTGGCCCGGACTTACTTCCACCGGATGATGGTTTAGAGTTCAAGCGGGCGGGAAATTCAGGTCAGCTTTGCCCAGTCTCTCTAATTCCAGCAGCATTCTGCCGATAGGTACAGAATGAAGACCCTATTGTGCGCTGTGTGCGTGTTTTGTCTTTCGGCTTCGGATGCAGCGCGAGAGCACCCAGGATCGAAAGTGGACAGCGAGAAGACCAAGACATCGGATCGGTTGCTATCCGCGAATATCCGCCAAGCTATCAAGTCGGACAAATCGATATCGGGCTATGCCCGTCGAGTAAAGGTGGTGAGCGAAAATGGCATCGTGACACTGACCGGGCGAGTGCTTTCCGAATTGGATAAGACATCCATCGAGGAGGACGCCGAAGCGGTTATGGGGCGCACTGACCGAATCAACAATCGGACTATTGCTCAACGCGACTAGGGTTTCTCTTTTTTGATAGTGGTCGATTCCTTCGTGGTTGTCGTTTGAGCGCCAGCCGCCGCAGCGCCGCTATCGGGATTCACCGGTGGTGCCGGATCGGACTGCTTGGTTTCCTTGGTGTTCGTGATGGTGGTGCGTTCGCTGCTTGGTGCCGTGGCTGGGGCTGGCGCGGCGGAGGTGCTGGGTGGTGCAGCCGCACTCGGGGCTGACTGTTGGCAACCTACCAACATCATGCTGATAGCCGCCGTGGCCAGAATCGGAATGTATCTAGAGACTACGGTCATGGTCGAGATCCTCTGTTATATTTTTGGACTAGTCTGAGTTACTGACTGAGGGGTAGTGTGGGGCGGCGCGGAAACTTCTCATCGATTCCCAGGGAATATAACAACGGCATTCCCTCGTGAAGGAACTCCGAGGGCATTCGCGAATCCCATGCCTCATCTCACCTTGCCGCGCCTTGCCCAACACAGCCATGCCAAACCCCGACTTTCTGATCGTAAGCGGTGTCGCTGAATCTTGTACATGTGCATGGAAGCCGGGTTGTCCCTGCTGTCGCGAACGGTACGCGCGAAATCTCGAGACGCCGCGGCACGTATCACTTCACCGCGGGCTTGAGCGGATATTTCTT
>JBBSHP010000199.1:0-7557 GCA_038232555.1 Bryobacterales bacterium | reverse complement strand
GGTTCTGGCTGGGGATTCGCCGCTGGTTGTCCTTCACCCTCCGGGTGAGTCCGCACAACCGCTTCTATTTCGCTCATGTTGAACAATGGTAACCACTTCTGTGTTCAAGCTTCGAGGTCTACTGCCGTTTAAAGGATGAAGAACCTGCGCATTGGAGTTCATGTACTCGGGGAGCAGGATGACAGCCTGCCGCCGGTGCATGCGCTCACCAGCCGGGGCATCGTACGTAACCTTGTCGGTTACAGCATATTCGGTCATCTGGCCGAGGCGAATCCGGCGGCGGACCTGATCGCGGCCGTATCGAAGAAGGATGTGGACGTCGCGATCGCCTGGGGACCTCTTGCGGGCTACTTCACGCAGCACGCTGCTGTTCCTCTCGACATCACGCCAATCGATGGCGACCCGCTGCACCCGGGCCTTCCGCTCACTTTCGATATCGGAATAGGAGTACGCGAGGGAAATGCCGGTTTGAAACAGCGGCTGGATACTGAACTGGTGCGCAGGCGCGCAGAGATTGAAGAGATTCTGCATGCCTACGGAATTCCTCAACTCAGCATGGCAGCGCCATCTGCCGTCGCGGAGAAGTGACCTTATGCGAAATCCTTCCTTGTGTTTATTAGTGGGCTCTCTGCTCACGCTTGCGACGGGATGCCGTCGTGAGCCCAGTTCCGTGGCAGAGGGTGGAACCTCAGCGGCTTCGACGCCGGTGGGGCCGATACCCGGCAACCCGCAGCCGGTTCACTATCTCAACAACCCCCTGGCAACCGATCCGGTGGCCCTGCAGGATGGACGCAGATTGTTCAATTGGTACAACTGCTCAGGGTGTCACGGGGGTCACGCCGGTGGAGGCATGGGCCCCAGCCTGCGTGATGAGGTGTGGCACTACGGAAGCCGCGACGACCAGATCTTCGATTCGATCGCCCAGGGTCGTTCGAAGGGCATGCGGGCTTGGGGCTCTAAGATCCCGAAGCAGCAGATCTGGGAGTTAGTGGCTTACATCAAGTCGATGCGTACACCGCAGGAGCCGGAACCTCCAATAGAGCCTGCCGACGAGATGTCGCCCAACCCTGTTGAAGATACGATGCTCGGAATCGGGACGCAAACACACACGTCGGAGATCAAGGAGCCTGTCGACGGATCGCCAAACAGGGGAGCGAATACCAAGCCCTCAGAGGTGAAGAAGCCGAAATGAGGCTCCGTATCCCAACCCTTTGGTTAGTCGTCGCCACGTTATCGCTGGCCGGCTGCGGAACTGTACAGTCAACACTGCAAGGTTCGGACCCGGCGTCTGCCCGAACCAGCCATCTGTCCTGGTTCATGACCATCCTGTTCCTGGTGATCACGCTCATCATGTGGGGTTTGCTTTTCTGGGCCTTCAATCGCGGGCGCGGAACTCTTGCCGAGCATGAACCCATTGACGCGGCAGGCGGCCACATGTGGATCGCAATCGGCGGCGTGGCTGTGCCGCTGATCGTTCTCAGCGTGCTGTTCGTGTTGGGGCTCAATCTGCTGACGGACTTTCCAATCCATGGAATGCACGGCGGCATGGCAGATGCACAGATGATGAAGCCGGAGATCCGAATTGTGGGGCATCAGTGGTGGTGGGAAATCCAGTACCTGAACGATGATGTATCGAAGGAATTTACCACCTCCAATGAAATTCATCTCCCCGCTCATCGCGCGGTGAACATCGAGGTGGTTAGGCGGGACGTGATGCACTCGTTCTGGATACCCGCTCTGCACGGAAAAGTGGATCTCATTCCCGGTCACCCAAACTACATCCGCATCGAGGCATCCCAGGCAGGAAGCTATACGGGGCAGTGCGCAGAATTCTGTGGAGCGCAGCACGTACACATGCGGCTGCTGGCCGTGGCGCAGGAGCCGAGAGATTACGAGGCGTGGCTAGAAGCACAGCGCCGGCCGGCTTCTGAACCGGAAGAACAGGCCGCGATCGCAGGCCAACAGACATTTAATTTAACAATGGGCCTTGTTCGATGTGCCACACGGTGCGAGGCACAGTTGCGGGCGGGCGCGTGGCTCCCGACTTAACGCACATTGGCAGCAGGCAATACATTGCTGCCAATTCGTTCCGGAACAACGATGCCAACCTGGAAGCATGGGTAACACACGCCCAGTCCATGAAGCCGGGAGCGCAGATGCCCGACCTGACCCAGTTCAGCGGCGAACAATTGCATGATCTGGTCGCCTATCTTCGTCAGTTGCAGTGATCCTGATCAATGAATCTTCAACCGGAGTTCCCATGAAACCAATAAAATCCCGTCCTTTTACTAACACTCTGCGCAGTCTGATCCCGTTCTCGTTTTGCTTCGCAGCGAGCATGCTGACCACTGCGCCCGCGATCGCGCAGACAAAGCCGGACTGCACCGGATTACCGGATGCAGGCCGCCTGAAGAACGTAGTGCAGGGCGTCGTCAAAGAGGGTTCGTCGAAAAATGGCGGACTTGGCAATCAGGAATGGGCCGCCGTGGTGAATCGTGACGGCATCGTCTGTTCGATTGGTTTTAGCGGAACAACCCGTTCCAACCAGTGGCCGGGGAGCCGTGTGATTGCTGCTTCCAAAGCGAACACCGCAAATGGACTCAGCGGGCGGGATTACGCCCTCTCTACAGCTAACGTCTTCGCCGCTTCGCAGCCAGGGCAAAGCCTGTACAGCCTCGCCACCAGCCAGCCTCCGAATCCAAACGCTGTCATCGGCGATCCATCCACCTTTGGAACTCCGAACGATCCAATGGTCGGAAAGCCGATCGGCGGAATTATCGTGTTCGGAGGTGGTCTTCCTCTCTATGGCCAGGACGGAAAAATCGTGGGCGGCCTTGGCCTGAGTGGCGATACTTCTTGCACAGATCACGTGATCGCCTGGAAAACCCGTCATCAGCTTGGCCTGGACGCGGTACCAATGGGGGCGAGTCCGGAACACAACGACAATATGATTCTGGACTGGCAGAACAATACCAGTCCCAGCGGCTTCGGACATCCTTCGTGCAAGGGCGGCACGCAGTCAGATCTGATCATTCGTAATCTTTCGAAGGAGTTTCCGACAGGTCCGAAGAGGCGGTAAACGAGTGGCACCGCCTGATCCGTTCTTCGTCTGTCGAGTCACCTGCCATGGCTGAGCCCGTTTGCCACTTACCTCATGACTCTCTGGGAGCGAGTTCACTGGTTCGAAAGCAGATGTTCGCACAGGCGACCCCCGTGGTCCTCGGGCGTGGCTGGCCGCTATTTGCAAGAGGCTGGGCAGCGTAGTCGGTAGCCCACGCCCCAGGGCATAACTCTGCTGCAGGCACGCAGGTTTCCCGCCTCAGCAGTCCCAGTGCGTGAGGCTCGCCGTCCCGACGCCTGAATTTCAAGGGAATGCGCGACTGCGACATGGTCGCATAGAAGCGAGCGAAGTATTGAACGGGTCCACAAGAAGGAGTCTGCCGTACATTGAATTAAGCAACTTCAAGACGGAGAAGAGAAAACGTTGAGCAGCATCGAATCCATATTTCAACTTGTCGGCCCGCACCGGTCGATCCAGGTCTTCGGCATAAAACTCCTGGGCTTCAATGCCGATAATGGCTGGAAGCTCATCTTTTCGGTTGCATTTCTCCTTTTCGTGTGGCTATTGGGACGTGGGTTGAAGTGGATAGCGGGAGGGAATGTCGGCGGGAAGAACAAAGAACGGCGTGCCTTCTGGACGCGTCAAGCCATTTCCATAACCGTTACCCTCGTAGGCCTCATAGGACTGCTCTCAACCTGGTTCGATGATCCCACCCGCCTGACAACGGCCGTGGGATTGGTAACCGCCGGGCTAGCCTTCGCACTGCAACGTGTTGTAACGGCGATTGCAGGATACCTGGTGATCCTTCGAGGCAAAACATTTAACGTTGGAGATCGCATCACGATGGGCGGTATTCGAGGCGACGTCATTGGCCTGGGATTTCTTCAAACCGTGATCATGGAGATGGGACAACCACCTGAAGTGCAGAGTGCAGACCCTGCAATGTGGGTCCAAGCTCGGCAGTACACCGGCAGAATCGTTAGTGTAAGCAATTCCAAGGTCTTCGATGAACCGGTCTACAACTACACCAGAGATTTCCCGTTTCTCTGGGAAGAGATGCATATTCCTGTTCCATACACTGCAGACCGCAAGCGCGCCGAGCAGATCATGCTGGATGTGGTCCGTGAATATACTCGAAGTGTTTCCGAATTGGGAGAGGAGGCGTTAGTCGAATTGGAGCGGCGGTACTTTGTTAAGCGTTCTGAACTTGAACCCTGCGTGTTCCTCCGCATCACAGACAATTGGGTTGAACTCACGGTACGCTTTGTGGTTGAGGACCACGGTATCCGTCAAGTGAAGAACCGGATTAGCAGGGGCATCCTCGATCGCTTCGATCAGGCCGGCATCGGAATTGCCTCGGGCACTTATGAAGTGGTTGGGATGCCTCCATTGAAGATTCACGTGTTACCTCCGGAAGCCTTAAACTGACCTCGTTCATCGGAACACGGCATGTCACTTTTCGACCAAGCCAAAAACATATTGAGTGCCTCGCACGAGGTATTGAATTCGCCGCGCGGCGCTGATCATAGGAATCGCGGCATTGGAAGCAACGATCAAGGGCCTCGGGTTATTCGCGAACCGCGCGGCGCCGCCCTCGGCGAAGAATGAAGTTCGGTTAACGCTCGGCCGTTGGTTAGCGGTTGGGCTCGGGTTTGCCGGAGACTTCACTTGAGCATCTGGTTTGGTCGTCACGGCTTCGGTAGGCGGTTGTTCTGGTCGCGCCTCAAAGCGAATTTCCCGCTCGAGAAATAATTGAGAGCAGTTCGTAAGCTGCTATGGCAACCAGCTGTTCAATGTCCTAACCGCCGTTCGAAGTTATGTCGGACGATTAGCGGTGATTGTGGGTCAAGCGGTCATAGATGAAGCCGGCCGCTCCACCGGAAAGCGCGCCGATTCCGGCACCCTTCCCGCCTCCCGCAATGGCACCAATGGCTGCGCCGGTTCCAGCGCTCCCTGCCACGATCAAGGCAGATTTCTTCTTGGACCGACCCGCATGAGTCGTTACATATTCACGGTCGTCTTCGCGCACCAGGTCGTTTCGAACCACATTTTCCCGAACCCCATTGTCCCGAACCACCGAGTCACGCGTCACAAAGTCGCGGCTGACCACGCGCACCGGACGGTGAATGCTGCGTACATACTGATCGGAAACGTAGGGGTCGTCAGGGGAACGGCTGGAGTATACCGCAGGCCGATATCCGACGGAGCCATCGTTGCTGGCGAGATTGTTGTTCGGCCCGCTCCCGTTCGGCCCGCTCCCGTTCGGGATGCAAGGCTCATTCACGGAAACCGGCTGCGTGGTCCTTGCTGCTCCATATACGGGTTGACCGTTTTGGTCATAGTAGGTGGGCTGGGTGCTGCTAGTAGAGTTGAACCCCAGAGGGTGGTCGCCGACGGTCGCCGGTTTTCTCGCCCACCCCGCGACAGCAACAACTGAGACGAGCGCGAAAGCGCCGGCTAAAAGTCCGTTCCTAACGTTAAGCATAAGTATCCTCCGATTTATGAGTAGCACTTCAATCGCCACTCACCTCGCTGTAAATGGCGGTCGGCGTGCTAATGTGCAGGCTGTGGAGGAACAAACCATGGTTGCCGAAGCATACCCGGTAGAACATGCGCATAGCCGTTTCAATCTTACTGGACGTGACACCGCTATTGTGGTTGGCTTACTGGTGCTGCTGCTGGCGATCATCGTTGCGGTCGAGTGGACCGGATCGTCAATTTACCCGGTGAAAGTGAACGGCAAGTATGGATACATCGACCATTCGGGCAAGCTCACCGTCCAGCCGCAGTTTGATGACGCGCAGCAATTTTCCGATGGCTACGCGCCTGTCAAACTCGCGAACAAATGGGGGTACATCGATAAGCAAGGCAAGCTAGCCATCGCTCCCCAGTTCGATATCGCGGACCCGTTTTCGGAGGGGCGGGCCATGGTGGGATTGGGTCCCAAGCTGGGGTATATCGATAAGACCGGAAAGCTTGTCATCAACCCGCAGTATGAAGGGGCCGGGCAGTTTGGAAATGGTAGGGCTCCAGTCGTGGTCGGCGGCAGGTGGGGGTACATTGACTCGGATGGCAAAGTCTTGATCAATCCCCAATTTGATGAGGCCGGCAACTTCTCCGACGGCTTAGCAGTGGTTAAGATCGGAAGCCAGTTCGGGTATATAGATAAATCTGGAAAAATCGCCATCAACCCGCAGTTTGCGACCGCGGGCGATTTCCATAATGGCCGCGCGGCGGTGCGCAGTGGGGATCGCTTTGGCTACATCGATAAGTCCGGGAAAATAGCCATCAACCCGCAGTTTGATTCGGCCGGTGATTTTTCGGACGGTGTCGCGTTAATCGCCATCGGGAAGAGGTTCGGCTACGTGGACACGTCCGGGAAATTCGTGATCAACCCGCAGTTCGACGATGCGGGGAACTTTCAAGCGGGGCTTGCGCCGGTCTGGGTGGGTGGACGCGAAGGGTATATCAACAAAGACGGAAAGTACGTCTGGAACCCCACCAGTTAATTTGATCCGGACTCCTCGAAGGAACGTTCCAGAACCTCTCGCGGCAACGCATCTACGTTAACCGCTCGAGAACGAAGGACATGCACTCGGTGATTCCGTCGAGAATGGTTCCGTCCGGTCTGGTTTTCAAACAATGGACCTGACCTGGAGTTAGCGAGAGTTTGATCACCTCTGTGGACCACTTCTCGAAGGTGGTTATGAGCCGTTGTACGGCGGCCTCCGGTGCGATCCCTTTGGTGAGGAATAAACACGCCGCAACCAAGCCGGCTCGTCCAATACCCTGCCGACAATGCAAAGCAACGTTTCTGCCCCTGCTCAGTTCCTCTTCTAACTCTTCTAAAGCCCGGGCCAGCCTGCTCTCGGAATCCGGCACTTCCCGATCCGGGATCGGGAACGAGAGGAAAGTCATGCCGTGCGCCGTGACTTCGGCTTGTTCGTTGGCAAGGTTGAGGTCGTGTTCTTCCTGATGCGTCAATCGCGAAAACACCGTGTCGACGCCGCCCTGCTACCAGTGACTAATTTCATCGTTTAGCCACTCGCCGCCGCGCGGGCGTGCGCAGAGAGCCAGCTTCCCCTGCCACGGTCCCTCGACCCAGTTCAATTTCGCCCACATTGTTAGCGCAGCAGCCCCAGTTTGTCTAACGGCCAGTACACAAATACCGCTTTGCCGTACACGAAGCGGCGTGGCACCAGACCCCAGGAACGGCTGTCGTTGGACGAACTACGGTGATCGCCGAGCACAAAGTATTCATCCGCAGGGATCACGCGCGAGGCCATGGATGTCTCATCGCGGTACTCCGCCGGGACGTATGCCTCTTCCAGCCTCTTTTCATTGATCACGACCGTGCCCAAATCCACTGCCACGCGGTCGCCGGGGATGCCAATCACTCGCTTGATGTACGACTTAGTGGGGTCGTTCGGGTACCAGAACACGACCATATCGCCGCGCTCGATCTGGCCAACATTGAACTGGTAGATAAACTTGTT
>JBBSHP010000198.1:0-7569 GCA_038232555.1 Bryobacterales bacterium | reverse complement strand
GGTTGTCTTGCCTGATCCGTTCAGTCCGAGAAAGCCGAGTATCTCCCCTTCGGCAACTTCCAGGTGAAGATCGTCCACCGCCTTCAGACGCCCGTAATGCTTTGTAATTCCCTGGATTGAAATCGCGGTCACATCAAAGCATTCTAACTGCGTACATCCTCATCGGTCGAGCGGGACAGGCTAAAGCAAGTTGCCACCGTAGACGTGATCAGCACCGCTAGCACTGCTGCCAACAAGGCGTAGAGCAGCCCCAGTGGGGCTGGACAGATCGTAGCTAGGATCGAGTTCCGCGGCGTGGAGCTCTCCAGGTACCACGCGAGCAATTGCCGGAGATGAGCACGCGGGTCTTCAAAGCCGCCGTACATCGGGAGCAACTTGGCCAACCAGGTCGCGGCGGCCAGATACGCGCATAGAAGAACAGTAGGAATCGCGAGCCAGCGTCCTCCTCTCGGCCAGCGGGCCAGACCCAGGAAACACAGCGCTAGCAGGGGAGCGAACAAAACCGGAATGTACCAAGGCATGGCCGCGGTTGTCTCGCCGTGAGTGACGAGGAAAAAAGATAAGGCGATGAGCACCAAGCCCGTACTGTAAAGCGCAATCGCGGCGAGGGTAATCAATTCCGGCGTGGTGCGGCGGGCGGTGCAGGCGTAGGACACGGCGGCCAAGGCGAGGAACACAACCACGATGTTCAGTGTGGAGGCGGAGAAGGTTGTGAATGAGCTGTTGCCGGTCCAAAGTGCGCTGTGCACCGTGCCCACAAAGCTTTCACGCCACGGTAGGTGAGCGGCTGCCCGAAGTAATTCCCGTAAACCGATTCCCGTGGTGGTGTCGTTGGTAGCCGTTAAGTTGTGATAGAGGGTCACGTTGCGGATATACCAAGGTCCCGCTCCTGCGAGGAGAACGACAGTTGAAACGGCGGTGAGCGCTGCCGCTTGCTGGAAGCGCGGACGAGGCCGGAACAGGAGGAGAGCCGGCGCAGCGAATACCAGCGGGACAAGAACAAGCAGAGATGCTTTGATTAAAAGCCCGGCCGCGATGAGGAATCCCGTAAGCGCTGCCCGCTTGCACGCGGGTGATTCGCAATAGCCAATGACGGCATCCAGGAAGAAGACCAGCCAGGGCAGCATGAGCGCGTCGTTGGCGATGTGGCAAGTAGTCCCGTAGATCATCTGACACGTGAAAACAACAAACAAAGCGGCAGCTTCCATTCCGCCTGCAAGACCGAGCCGCTGCGCCAGTCTTCTTGTGCCGATCCACAATAGCGCCACGGAGACGATCGCCAGTAGCAGCCGCAATGCGAGCACACGAGCCGGTAAGGGAGCGGCCGTCAGAAGCCGGTCGAAAGGAGCCAGAAGCAGATACGTGAGCGGAGCCTGTTTCGCTTCGTAGTTATCGCGCGGGGACGGCTGCGCCTGGAGATGGCGATCGATCTCTTCCAAACGAGTGCGGAGCCGCTCGCGCTGCTCCGCAGACAAGGCGAAGTAATCGTGGAAACTGGTAGTGGGTCGCTGGAAGTAGGGCTGGAGGAAATGGCTGACTGGTGTGAAATCGAGCGACGTCCAGAGTTCGCTTGAGATCTTTGCTTCTCCGACTACAGGCAACGTCAGAGTGGTTGATAGATATTGAACATACCCATAATGATAGAATTCGTCGAAGCCTTCCCAAAGGGGCAGCAGCGCGCAATACAAAGTTGCACTCAGGAGACCATAAATCAGAATCGAGGCTCGAGTGCGAGCCAGGCCGGTCATCTTGACATGCCACTCCGCTCCTGATTCACTAGCACTTTCCCCATCGGGACGCCAAACTCCAGCCACAGGCAATCCTCGATGCCATTCCGCCAGTACACGCCATCCACTACCAGGGGAACATCGTTGATTGCGAGTGGCCCTGATGCGTTGCGAGCGCGGGCAGCCAAGTCGCTGCATAGTTGGTAGCGCGCCGTCGATATCGATTTCCAGATCCGAAGATTGTGTTCCAGCGCCGCAAGGTGAAAGACGACAAGCAAGCTGAGCACGAGGATGCCGATGGGGCGCGGCAGGGCCAGACAGGCAAAGACCAGAAGCAGTCCAAAGGCCGGGGTCGCGAGATTGAGATAACGGGACCGCTCGAGCGACGAGTCGATCAAAAGCATATGATGCGTAGGCAGGCACGCAACTACCACGCCGCTCAGGCAGAGCAGAACACGCTGGCGGCCGGACCGCGAGCCGAACAGCAACAACCATGCGATCAGGCCGGCTCCCAACGCCACCATCATCCACCACTCCAAGGGACGCGACCAGTTGATGGGAAAGGCCAGGATCCCCCAGATTCGGGCCAGGAAAGTTTTCGCGAGCGTGACAGCATGAAACTGAAACACGGTGGGAGTGGTGCCATCCTGCCCGACATATCCTCCGATTCCCTTTAGGGCCCACCATCGCCATGCGAACACCGCAGCAGCCATGGCTAAATTCGATCCGATAAGAATTCGACCAGCGCGGGTGAGCGCGCGTTTGCCGAGCAGGAGCGCCAAGAGCAGCGGCAACACATAAGCAGACTCTTTGCTTAAACACGCTGCCATGGTGGCAACCAGCGATAGAACCAATCCGAGCGCTCCGCCTCGTAACAAAGCAAGAGCCGCGCTGAAAGAAAACGCCAGCACGAGAGTGTCGAAGCGGTCCGCGGGCCAGGCGACCGCCTCCAGGCGGATTCCGTTCCAGGCGAACAGAAGGGCCCCCAGCCAGTCGAAAGGCGGTGGAATCCCAAGCCTCCGGATGAGCAGGAGGAACAGCACGGTGGATAGCCCGTGCAGGAACAGGTCGAACGCATGCCGGGGGAAGGCGGCCGCGCCCCATAACTCCCACTCCGCCCAATAGGTGGCAAAGCCAAGTGGGCGAAAGAACTGGGGTCCCCCGCAGGCGTGGGTCAGACAGGCGAGGGGTTTGGGCGCCTCGCCCGTGCTGATCTGGCGCACGTGGATATAATCGTCCGTGATCAGCGGCATTGACAGAACCGGAAGGAAGGCGATGAGGACCGCCACGAGCATCATAGGTATCGCGACCCATCCCGCTCGCCGCGACCCTTGCATCGTTCGCGAACCCGGTCCCGCTATCAACAATGTGGCGAGGACGGAGATGGCCAGCGCGCATTCCGCGTTCAGCGGACTATGCATCCAAGACAACGGGCCGAGTACCGCGCGCACGGCGAGCAAGACTGCGCTTGCAACAGCGACAGCGAAAAATATGCCCTTGAGAAACCGCACGAACCCCAATTGTAAGTGCGCTCGGCGAACTGAACGCGCGAACCGGTGTCCTATATGATGTCCCAACCGACGGTTCTGGTAATGTCCGTATCGGGTAAATGCATTGCCCTGGGTGGACGCGGGGATGCAGGTGGACTTGCGCTAAGTTAGTTCCGTGGCTGCCAACAAACTCTCCGCTCCCGACACAACTAAGCCGGGACAACCTGCATCTTGGTGGCATGGTCTTGAAAAGCACGGCGTCAACGAGCACCCTTCCCATCCTTGGTACCTGGTCATCTGGTTAACCGGCGTGGACTATTTTTCGACCTTGGGCTATCAACCCGGAATCGCTCTGTTAGCTGCGGGAGCAATTTCGCCGGTTGCGACCGCTGTGCTGATTGCCGTTACGCTGCTGTGCGCGCTCCCGATTTATTCGCAAGTAGTGGCGCGCTCTTTCGCCGGACAAGGCTCCATCGCCCTGCTTGAAAACCTGTTGCCGGGCTGGTGGGGAAGGATTCTGGTGTTGGTCCTGCTCGGATTTGCGGCAACGGATTTTGTGATTACGATGACTTTGTCGGCAGCCGACGCGGCGACGCACGCCACACAAAAT
Organism: Bryobacterales bacterium; assembly: GCA_038232555.1. GTDB lineage: Bacteria > Acidobacteriota > Terriglobia > Bryobacterales > Bryobacteraceae > JBBSHP01. The sequence goes on along the minus strand of JBBSHP010000198.1, from coordinate 3,742 downwards.
CCTTTCCTGCACCGGTTCCTGGGCAACGCCAACATACCCGTGACGTTGGTGTTGTTAGCGCTGCTGGCGGCCGTGTTCTTGAAAGGATTCAAGGAAGCTATCCATCTGGCGACGGCTGTGTGCGTGCCTTATCTGGTGCTGAACGTGATCGTGCTAGGACGGGGTGTGATGGAGGTAATTTCTCATCCAGTGGCGCTGCCGCACTGGAGAGAAGCATTGCGTGCCCAGGGCGACTGGACGCATCTGGCCATCGCCGCCGTGCTCCTATTCCCTCGCTTGGCGCTTGGATTGAGCGGCTTTGAAACCGGTGTGTCCGTGATGCCCCTGATTGAAGGCGACGCGACGGACACGGCCGGCGAGAAGGGGCCTAATGACTCGAAAAATCAGAACGCCGATAAAGGTCCGCCGAAGCCTCTTGGCCGCATCCGTAATACCCGCAAGCTGCTGGTGACCGCCGCGGTGATCATGAGCGTGCTGCTGATGCTCTCCAGTTTTGTATCCACTTTGCTGATTCCCAAGGAGGCCTATGAAGCCGGCGGGCCCGCGAGTGGAAGAGCGCTCGCGTATCTGGCACACGAGCATCTGGGCAACATCTTCGGCTCGATTTACGATGTATCGACGATTCTGATCCTCTGGTTTGCCGGGGCCTCCGCCATGGCCGGGCTGCTGCACTTGATCCCGCGCTATCTTCCGCAGATCGGACTGGCGCCGAGCTGGGTCGCTTACGCGCGTCCTCTGGTGGTACTGCTGTTCGGCTTCAACGTCCTGATCACGCTCATATTCAAAGCCGATGTCGACGCCCAGGGCGGCGCCTATGCCACAGGTGTTTTGGTGCTGATGTCTTCGGCCGCCGTCGCTGCTGCCATCTCACTATGGAAAGAGCGGGCGCGGCTGCTGAGCATTTACTGTTGGTTCGTTGTGGTGGTTTTTGCTTACACCACCATTACCAACATCATCGAACGGAGGGACGGCATCATCATCGCGAGCTTTTTTATCGTTTTTATTCTCGTAGTGAGCGGCATCAGCCGGTCTTGGCGGGCTACCGAGCTGCGGGCGGAGGGCTACCTGTTCTGCAACGCCGAATCCAAGCGCCTTTGGAAATACCTACGGACTGAGAAGATCAACATGGTGCCCATTCGCACGCTCTCCCACGACGTGCGCATGGACCGGATTGAGAAGATCAGTACTTACTACAATGTGCAGGGTCCCCTGACCTTTGTCCATGTGAAACTACTGGACAATCGCAGCGAATTCGCGTCAGCACTTGAAATCAGCATCACTGAGGAAGACGGGCAGTATCTGGTGACTGCCTCGCAAGCCACTGCCTTCGCCAACGCAATCGCCTATCTCATCCACTTACTGCATCCGGGCGCTGTATTTCTAGGGTTGAGCGGCCAAAATATGACACGGCAGGCTTTTCGCTACTTTCTGCTCGGCGAAGGCGAAACCGGAGTGATGGTTTACGCGGTTTTGCAGCGCTATTGGGAATCCTGTAAAGACAACCCGGACCGGACGAAACTTTTTCTCATGAGCGATCAGTAGCGGGGACCAGAATCGTGTATACTTAGCCAAAACGGACCGAATCAAAGCGTAGCTGCGATTCAAATATGGTCCTAGGGGGATATCGATGCGATCCATGACGATCGGAGTTTGTTTAGCTGCTGTGCTGATCTTTTCCTGTGCCCCTGCCGGCGCACAGACAACGTCTGCTTCAATCGCCGGAAATATTCGCGACGCACAAGACGCGGCTGTTTCCCTGGCTACCGTCACCATTACCGAGCAATCCAAGAATGTGAGCGCGGTGACCAAGGCCGACGAATCGGGCCGTTTTGTGTTTCCACAGCTCGCGCCGGGAAGGTACGACCTGGTGGTGGAAAGTGCCGGTTTTAAGAGAGTGGAGCGCAAGGATATCGAATTACTTGCAAACGACAAAATCTCGGTAGGCACGATCACGTTGGATGTTGGCACGGTCACCGAATCGATCGAGGTGCAGGCCCAGGTGGTCCAACTCAAGACCGAAAGCGCCGAGCGCTCGGATGCAATTGTCGGCAAACAATTGCAGAACCTGGCCGTGAACAGCCGGAGCTATCTGCAGCTGGCGGGCATTGTTCCGGGGGTGGTGAGCACCAACAACCTCTCGACGGGTGGCGTGGGTGGGTTAGCAGGCATTTCGGCGAACGGCGTGCGCACGGACCAGAACAACCTTACTTTGGACGGAATCGAAAACGTCGATACGGGCTCAAACGGCGGGCAATTAGCTTCTCTCAGCCTGGATTCGGTGCAGGAGTTTAAGATACTGACGAGTAACTATCAAGCCGAGTACGGGCGGTCTTCAGGGGCGCAGATCAGCGTAGTCTCCAAGAGCGGAACCAGTCAGTTCCATGGCAGCGGCTATTTATTCCACCGCAATGAAGGGCTGAACGCGAACAATTGGAAGAATAATCGTGATGGACTTCAGAGGAATCTGTTCCGTTTCAACGATCCCGGTTACACCATCGGCGGCCCGGTATTCATTCCTAAACTTTTCAACACGAAAAAAGACAAACTGTTCTTCTTCTTCAGCCAGGAGTTTCAGCAGCAGTTGAGACCGCAGGGCCGGCGCAATGCCACATTCCCAACGGAGCTGGAGCGCATGGGTGATTTTTCGCAAAGCGTGGACAAAAACGGTAATCCGCTCCCTTATATCAAGGATCCGCTCTCGGATCTGCCCTGTAGCGCGAGCAACACCGGCGGGTGCTTCGCGAGTGGCGGCGTAGTCGGTCGCATTCCTGCCAACCGCCTTTATGCGCCGGGTGTTGCCATTCTGAATTTTTTCCCCAAGCCAAATGCGATTAGCACAGCGAATAAGGGGTTCAATTTCCAATCGCAGATCCCGGACTCTTATCCGCGCCGCGAAACGTTGATTCGGGGAGACTATAACCTGGGCGAGAAGTGGAAGGTTTTCAGCAGGTATTTAGACAATAAGGACGCCGTGACGTCGGCCTATGGTTCGTTCGTGCTGGGGTCGGGGTTCCCGATTGTTCCAATCACAGACGTGCGGCCGGGATATAACTTCGGAGTCAGCGCGACTACCATTATTAATCCCACCATGACCAATGAGGCCACCTTCGGCATTGGACATAACAAGATCAACATCGATGCAGTAAACCCGGGTCTGACGCGCAAAGCTACTGGCATAACGGTTCCCTTGCTCTTTCCGGACGCAGTTCAGCAGGACTACATTCCGCGCTTCGCATACGCCGGCTCGCGCATCGGTAACGAACAGCGCGTTGGTACAAACAATGCGCCTTTCATTAATTACAACACGACGCTGGACTGGATTGATAATGTCAGCAAAGTCTGGAATTCCCACGTGTTTAAAGCGGGTGTTTATATCGAGCGCAGCCGCAAAGACCAGACCTCTTTTGCAAACGCGAACGGAGACATCAATTTCGGGGATAACAGCTCAAACCCGCTCGACACCGGGTTTGGGTTCGCGAACATGGCAGTCGGCGTTTTCAGTACATATAACCAGGCGTCCAAGTACGCCAATGGTATGTATCGGTACACCAACGCCGAGTGGTACGTCCAAGATCAATGGAAGATCACACGCCGGCTCACGTTGGATTACGGCATGCGATTTGAATATATCCAGCCGCAATTTGATGCGTCGTTGCAAACCGCAACGTTTTTACCAGAGCGCTTCGATCCGGCCAAAGCACCTCAGCTTTACCGGCCGGCAAGAGTAGGCGGCGTCAACGTT